>JBPEXS010000320.1:0-9981 GCA_052031325.1 Thalassolituus sp.
TCCGGCTATCTGGCACTGACCTTTCTTCAGGATACCCCGGATGTAACGCCACAACAGATGATCCTGCTTACCGGGTTTGCGCAACTGGCGTTTCTGACCGTTGACCGTGTGGTGACCGTCAGCGGATTCTTCGAACGTGAAAATATGCTTCTGCTGGCGGAAAAAACCGTCAACATCGGTTTTTTTCATAACGATGTTATCAATAATCACATCACCTTTACGCCGCAGACAAAAACCATTTTTGAACTGGATGAAGACAATGAACTGGTGGATATGAATTTTTATATCAACCGAATTCATCCGGACGATCAGAAAGCCGTCGTCGACTCCTTCCGTTCCAGCATTGTTAATGGTCGTTCCTCCGAGGTGACTTATCGCCTGAATCTGCCATCAGGAAACCGCAAGATCGTGCGTTCAAAAGCGAATGTGTCGTTCAATAAAGAAGGTGATGTGGTGGCCCGTTACGGAACGGTACAGGACATCACCGGCAGCTATGAACAGGAGCGACGCCTGCGCCTGTCCATGGCGGTGTTTGAATCCATCCGTGAAGCCGCTGTCATCACCGATAAAGATTTCCGGATTGAAGCCGTAAACCCTGCCTATTCGGCCATCACCGGATACAGCGAAGAGGAACTCAAAGGCGAAGTAACGTCGTTTCTCAGTCACGAAAGCCGCATACCCGCCTCTGCTGAAGGCATTATGCAAAGCCTGAAAAAGCAGGGTTACTGGTTTGGCGAAATTACGGACCAGAAAAAGAACGGAGAAAGTTTCGCCAAACGTATGATCATTACGGTCGTCCGTGATGAACATGATGAGGTGAGTCATTACATCGCCACCTTTACTGACGAATCGCAGCTGAAAAAATCCGAAGAACAGCTCAAGCTCCTGACCAATTACGACCCGCTGACCAGCCTGCCTAACCGCGATTTTATTCTGCGCAATCTGGGTGAAACCCTGGCTGAAATGAAAGAGAAAAAACAGATGATGGGACTGATTACCATCGATCTGGATAATTTTAAACACATCAATGACAGCCTCGGTCACCCCGCTGGCGACCGGCTGCTGCAGGAGTTCTCGCAACGGCTGAAAGGGCGCCTGCGTAAAACCGATATTCTCGCGCGCCTGGGTGGCGATGAATTCGTCGTTGTGCTGAAAAATATTGCTTCACGTGAGCACATAGCAACCGTTGCCGAAAGTATTCTGGAGCTGATGAAAGCGCCGTTTGACCTGGGTATCGGTAAGCAGCTGAGGGTAGGGGCCAGCATGGGCATCTCTATCTTCCCTGAGCAGGGTTCTGATGTGAACGAACTGCTGCGTCAGGCCGATGCCGCACTCTATGAAGCCAAGCGGAACGGCCGTAATCATTATTCGTTTTACTCCAATGAAATGACGCGACTGGTCTCTGAACGCCTTGAGCTGGAGAATGATCTGCGCATCGCTCTGCATAACAGTGATGAGCTGGAGCTCTTCTATCAGCCTCAGGCCAGTGGCCGCGACGGTGGCATTATCGGTGTGGAGGCACTGATCCGCTGGAATCACCCGGAGCAGGGACTGATATCGCCCGGGGTATTTCTGCCGATTGCTGAAGACAGTGGCCTGATGCCAGAGCTGGATTTCTGGGTGATTGAAACAGCGTGTCGTCAGATCGCTCAGTGGCAACAGGCCCGAGTGGCTCCCTTTACCGTTGCGATTAATATTTCTCAGCCTACCTTTGCCAATACCGATGTTCTGGAAATGGTGTCACGCCTGATCAGAGAACTGAACATTGATCCTTCCTGGCTGGAGCTGGAAATTACCGAAGGTGCCCTGCTGGAACCCAGTGAAGACGTCCTGCGCATGATCGATGGACTGAAAACTCTGGGGGTAAAACTTGCCATTGACGATTTCGGTACCGGGTATTCCTGTCTGGCTTATCTGCACCGTTATCATGTCGATAAACTCAAGATCGATCGCAGTTTTGTGGTAGCGATGGACAGCGAAGAAGAATGTCGGGTCATTGTCAAAACCATCATCAATATGGCGCATGGTCTCGGGCTCGAGGTTCTGGCAGAAGGTGTGGAAGAAGAACACCAGCTGGACTTCCTGCTGAATAATGGCTGTCATATGTATCAGGGTTATTTCTTCAGCCGACCGGTACCGGTGAAAGAGCTGAGCCCTATGATCAAGCCAGAAGACGCGGCGGTGCTCTGAAGCACGCCGCCTTTCCGCCTGTTGGCTGCTGCAACGAATGACAGCCAGCTCCCCTGAAAGACAACTGTAAATATCCGGGTAATTACCAAATCCATCCTGTATACTCCGCGACCCTTTTTGTGGGCTATGCCGTTTCACGCTGTTGAGAATCGTGAGTGCTCTGACGGTCAGCCCATCTACTGATGACACAGGTAACCGTTATGAGTGATTCCAATCCCGCTGGCTTTGCCGGTCTGGGCTTGCCTTTCCCTGTCCTCCGCGTTCTGGAGGAACTGGGCTATGAAACCCCTTCTGCCATTCAGGCAAACAGTATTCCGCCTCTGCTGGAAGGCAAAGACGTGCTCGGCATGGCACAGACAGGTACCGGTAAAACCGCTGCCTTTGCGCTGCCGTTGCTGGTGCGCACCAACGCTGAGTTCCGCAGCCCGCAGGTGCTGGTACTGGCGCCGACCCGCGAGCTGGCGCAACAGGTTGCTGAAGCGGCCAAATCTTACAGCCGTTACATGAACGGCATCAACGTCTGCGCTATTTACGGCGGTTCTGACTATGGCAGTCAGCTGCGTGAACTGAAGCGCGGCCCGCAATGGGTTGTGGGGACACCTGGCCGTGTAATGGATCACCTGCGTCGTGGCACCCTGAGCCTGGCTGATATCAAAGCCGTGGTACTGGATGAAGCTGACGAAATGCTGCGTATGGGCTTTATCGATGATGTGAACTGGATTCTGGATCAGGCTCCGGCACAGCGTCAGATTGCGCTCTTCTCTGCGACCATGCCGCGTGAAATCCAGACCGTTGCTGAAAAGCATCTGCGTGATCCGGTTCAGGTGAAAATCGAAGCCAAGACCACCACCAATGACCGCATTACCCAGCGTTACTGGTTTGTTGGCGGCGGCGTGCATAAAAACGATGCTCTGCTGCGCATTGCCGAAACCGAAGACTTTGATGCCATGATGGTGTTTGTACGCACCAAGCAGGCCACTGAAGAAGTCGCCGACTTCATGGCGTCTCAGGGCTTCCGTGCTGCACCATTGAACGGTGATATTCCACAGCAGCAGCGTGAGCGCGCGGTGGATAAACTGAAACAGGGTCAGCTGGATATTATCGTTGCGACGGATGTTGCGGCCCGTGGTCTGGATGTTGAGCGCATCAGCCACGTGATCAACTACGACATTCCGCACGACACTGAATCTTACGTTCACCGTATTGGCCGTACCGGTCGTGCTGGCCGTGAGGGTGAAGCGATTGTGTTTGTCCGCGCGCGTGAAAAACGCATGCTGCGCGACATCGAAAAAGCTACCCGCCAACCGATTGAAGAGATGCCTCTGCCAACGGTGAAGCAGGTTAACGAGAAGCGTCGTGAGCGCTTTGAAGGTCGCATCAAAGACGCTCTGAATTCAGAGCAGAATGCCATCTACAAAGAAATGATCACTCACATTCTGGCCGAGCAGCCCGTCGATGCGATTGATGTTGCTGCAGCCTGTGCGCGCCTGATTCAGGGTGATAAGCCACTGTTCCTGAGTGAGAATGAGCGCCGCGAGCGTAAACCTCGTCAGGAAGAACGTGGTGAGCGCAAAGAGCGTACGCCGCGCAACAGAGACCGTGACGACCGCTCAGGCTCGCGTAAGGCACAGCCTGACTTCCGTCCGCTGCCACTGAAAGGCAACCCGGAAGTGGAAATGGTGCGTTATCTGGTGGGTGTAGGTTATGACCACGGTATCCGCCCGGGCAACCTCGTGGGTGCTGTCGCCAATGAAGCAGACCTCGAGAGCCGCTACATCGGCCATATCGAGATCATGGAAAACTATTCGGTGATTGATCTGCCAGCCGGAATGCCACCGGTGGTTCTGAATACCCTGAAAAAAGCCCGTGTCTGTGGCCAGGCACTGGACATCAAAGTGTATAAAGAAGCGTCTATCCCTGAGGCCAGAAGCGGTGGTCGTCGTAGTGATGGTGGCCGGGATAGTGGCCGTCCTTCGCGAGCTTATAGCCGTGATGGCAACCGCGATAATCAGCGTGACAATAATCGCGACGGCGGCTTTAAAAAGCCTGCGCCGCGTAAACCGCGCCGCGAAACCCGTTCCTGATTACTGAATTTTAAGCAGACATCACGGTACACAAAAAAGCCCGGTCGAAACTGACCGGGCTTTTTTTATGATCGCAGAAATGATATCCGGACCGTCAGGTTCTGCTCAGACGCGGAACTGGCCGGCAATTCTCTGTAGGGTGTTGCTGACCTGGCCCAGCACCTCAGTTTCATCCGACACTTCTCTCATGCTGTCTGCCGTCTGCTGAGAAGTACTCTCGATTTCGACGATGTTGGTGGCAATGTTTTCTGACATGGTTTTCTGTTGAGCAGCGGTGGCAGCAATCACGGAATTCATCTTGTTGATGGCATCCACACGTTCGGTAATCAGTCGCAGGCTGTCACCGGTACGTTCCGCCGCAGCAACGCTTTCCTGAACGTGCGATTCACTGTCTGCCATAACATCCGATGCTTCAGAAGCAGAAGTGTACAGTTGCTTGAGTACGTTCTGGATTTCCTGGGTGGACTCATGGGTACGTGACGCCAGAGTACGGACTTCATCCGCTACGACGGCGAAACCACGGCCCTGTTCACCAGCACGGGCGGCTTCAATGGCGGCATTCAGTGCCAGCAGGTTGGTCTGCTCAGCAATGGACTGAATAACCTGCAGAATCATCCCAGCGCTTTCTGAATCGGTTTTCAGCTTCTGTACGGTCGAGTTCGCGGCCTGAATCTTCTCCGCAAATTCGCGGATACCCTGCACGTTACCGGCAATAATACTGCTGCCATCAAGGGCCGCCTCAGAGGCAGAGCGAGCTTCTGATTCCGCGCTATCGGCACTGGCGGCAATGTCACTGATCATCTCGACGATACTGTGAACATCTGAAGAAACCCGTTTGGTCGACAGATTCTGGACCTCAGCTGCCTGCAGTGCCTTGGTACCACTTTGGCTGAGTTCTGTATTCACGTCAGCCAGAGGTTCAATGCTCTGTACGATATCGGTGATGGCTTTGTGCAGCTTATCCAGCAGACGGTTGAACCAGGTCACCAGTTCACCGATTTCATCGCCACTGGTCACCGGAATGCGTTTGGTCAGATCGCCTTCACCCTGGGCAATGTCTTTGATGGAGCTGACAATCTCTTCCAGCGAGCGGGTAATGGTATTGGTGATAACCAGCGAGATGATGGACAGCACAATCAGGGTGCCCACAGAGATCCAGAAACCCGCAGTCAACATCAGGTCAGAGGTATTCTTGGTCTCATGGATGGCCTGCTGGAAAGACTCCAGGCTGTTGGCGTGGAAGACCTCCAGGCTGGTCTGCAGCTGCGCTTCAGCAGCTGTCATTTCTTCGATTTTCTGATCCAGCTGAGCAAAGTCGATATTACCGGTGATCATGCCGCGGGAAATGGTATCGGCCACATTAAAGTACCGCCCGAGATCTTTTTTCATCGCATTGATCTCAGATTCAGCCGCAGGGTAAATGGCAATAATATTGTCGGCACGTTCAAGCATCCCGTCACGGATAACACTGGCCTCGTTCAGTACCTCAACTTCGTTGACGGCAACAGAATCCTGAAACAGTTTTACCATGGCCTTTTTCATATTGAGATTTTCTGTCGCCAGCTCCAGCGTCGGAAACAGCGATTTCTCAATTGCCTCAAGACGTTGTGTGTTCGAACTGTTGACGAAATAACTACCGATAAACATGCCCATAAAGGCCAGCAGAACCACGGCCGTAATTGACAGTATTTTGTAGCGTACGGGAATGTTTGAAAATGCAGACATAAATTCGGCTCAATCCAGAAGGTCTCTCTCTAGCCTAGATCATTCATACGGTAAATCCACAAAAGGCAGGCTGCTGTTACAAAGTGATACTGAGTGTCAGCTTTCTGTAGCGCTTACTGTGGAATTCAGACGAATGAGTGGCATTTTCTCTGGGTGTTTTTGCCACTGACTCATACAGCAACATTTCCTGTGCTCAAGGTTACAAAAAATGGGCTTTTTTCTGGATAACCCTGCCTCGTGAACTATAACTATAACTGTCCCTGACGGGTCGTCTGTCAGGAGAAATGATGGCATTAGATAACAGAGGAAACAGAATATGTTGCTCAAAGCACCATGGATCACCGGTCTGCTGGTCGTAGCAGGCGTTCTGAGCCTGCAGGTACAGGCCCAGACGGTAGAGGAGCGCCTGGATCGCATCGAGAAAAAAATGAAGCGGGATAAATCCAGCCTCTCTGAAAAAATTGACGGACTGGCAGAGCAGTTCACTATCAATGGCTTTCTGACTGCCGGTCTCGCCACACATGATGGTGATGGCGTTTACGACGACACTGAAATCAGTGATGAACTGTGTTTTCACTGTGACTCACTGGTCGGCCTGCAGATGAATTTCGCCATTGATGAAAAGTCCGGAATCACGACCCAGTTCCTGGGAGAGGGCGGTACCGATACTTTCGACGTAGGTATGGAGTGGGCCTATTTCTATTACAAGCCTCAGCCTAACCTGACCCTGCGCACTGGCCGCATGAGAACGCCGTTCTACGCCAACTCCGAGTTTCTGGACGTTGGTTTTGCTTACCCATGGGCACGTCTGCCGAAAGAAATTTACAACCTCACTCTGTCGACGTTTGAAGGGATCGATCTGAATTACCGCACCAGTGCAGGCCCGCTGGATATGGAGTTTCAGACCTACCTCGGTTCAGCAGTACAACTTGATCCAACTTATGACTACAGCCTGGATAATGCGATAGGTGCGATTGTCAAAACCACCTATGGACCTGCATCCGTGCGCCTGGGTTATCACGTCACGAATCTGGACTTTGACCTGACCGGCGACGCCGACAGCCTGGCGACATCACTGGCCGCTATTGGTGTGGAAGACCTTGAGGCGGATGGTGCTAAAGGATCCTTCACCAATGTGGCTCTGACCTGGGATGACGGTAGCCTGTATGCCCAGATTGAGTACGCCAATCTTAAGGCGGAAGACTTCCTCTTCCGTTCCGTAGAATCCATCACGGCTATCACAGGCTATAAAATCGATCAGTGGATGCCTTATGTGTATTACACCCACGCAGAGTCCAACAACAAGGACGAATATGAGCAGAACATTGCTACCGTCAGCCAGACTTCAGCGGCTCTGACGCCGGCTATTGCAGTGCTCAATGCCTACGACCCGACAGACCCTGTCAGCGTGGCGACTGTGCAGACGGTTCTCAGCAGTCTGGCTGCAACTGATCCGACTCTGGCCGAACTCGCCAGTGATATCGGCACTTCCGGTGGCGGTAATGAATTTGCGGTTGCTCAGGTGGCGTCCGGATTGCAGGACACGGTTAATGGCCTGGGGGCTGCATCGGCAGGACTGTTCGCAGCCAACATCATTGAGCAGACCAGCTATGGCCTGGGTGTCCGTTACGATCTTACGCCCAAAACTGCGGTTACTCTTGAAGCCCAGCGATTCACCGATTTTGGTGATGATCTGTCCTCGAAAGGGTATTTCAAAGGCTACAGTGACCGTGACGACGTGACCATGTACTCCGTTGTGTTCAATGCAGTGTTCTGAATAGGGAAGGCAGAAACCATGAAATACGCTACATCACTTATTTTTGTGCTCGTTGCACTGTCGTTATCCGCCGTTTCTGCGGCTGGGGTTGCCGTGGTGGTTCACCCTTCGAATTCAGCTGCTATGGATCTGGGTCAGGTCGCCGATCTGTTTCTGGGTAAGTCCAGTCACTTTCCGGATGGATCGGTCGCTGTGCCGGTTGATCAGAGCGACGATTCATCCGTAAAGCCTGACTTTTACAGCCAGGCCGCCGGTAAGGATCTCTCCCAGCTTAGCGCTTACTGGTCACGCCTGATTTTTACCGGTAAAGGTAAGCCGCCGAAATCGGTGTATGATGACTTTGAAGTCATTGATCTGATCAGCACGAATCCGAATATGATCGGTTATATCGATTCAGCAGAAGTGACTGACTCCGTAAAGGTCATACTGACACTGGACTGATGGTCTGACTCAGATGCGAAAACCCGGGAATCTGGGTTTTTTTATGCCCGGAATCCAGACAGTGCATTTTTAAAACACTTAAAAATGACAAGAAGAAATGATGGTGGAACGCTGAATTCAGAAATCAGCCGAACTGATCCGGCCATCCGTCTGTCAGAATAACCATTGAAACAGAATTAACTTTCAGAGGAGCACCCATGAGCCAATTCGCCATTATCAGCAGCAGCCATCGTCCAGATTCACAGAGCCACCGTATTGCCGAACATCTCAATGCAGCTCATTTTGCGGGTGAGGCCGATGTGATTGATCTGTTTTCTGCCGACCTGCCAGTCTGGAACGGTGTAACCGAACCCACCCCGGCTTTGCAGGACATTCAGAGTAAACTGGCCGCCGCTGATGGTTTCGTATTTGTCGTGCCGGAGTGGCACGGTATGGCCCCGGCAGGACTGAAGAACCTGTTCCTCTGGTGTGGAGCACCGCAGTTTGCGCACAAGCCAGCCTTGCTGGTGGCGGTATCTGGCTCTGTTGGTGGTGCCATGGTGGTTGCCGAGTTGCGCGGCAGTAGTTACAAAAACTCGCGTCTGCTGTGGACCCCGGAGCATCTGATTCTGCGTGGAGTGGGTGATCTGTGGCAGGGTGAAGAAACAGAGTCAGATACGTATCTGGCAGGTCGTGCGGAGTACGCGATTGACCACCTGAAAACCTACGCGCGTATTCTGGCTCCTGAGCGGGAGCATCTGAGCGCCGGGCTTGAGGCGTACCCGAACGGTATGTCCTGATACGGGTGTGACTCGCAAAAGGTCAGTTTCAGGCCTCAGAGGTCGACTCTGAGGCCAGACCTTACAGCAGCACCTCAGGCTGTTATACTGAGGCCTCTTCCGATTATCGTAGAGACCGGCCACTGTACCGGAACATCCGCTTCCCTCACGTCGCCTTTGCGCAATTCATCTCTGACTGCCCGGTGGAATCCCTGAGCAGTTCCGAAACAGGACATAATAATGACGATTACACAGCACAAAGTTGTAACCATCCACTACAAAGTCACCGACGTAGAATCCGGCGAAGTGATTGATTCCTCCGAAGGCGGCGCACCAATGGTGTACATGCACGGTGCCCAGAACATCATCCCTGGCCTTGAAGCGGCACTGGACGGTAAAACCGTGGGTGATGAAATCGAAGTGACAGTCGCCCCTGCTGACGCCTATGGCGAATACAGCGACGAGCGCATCCAGCAGGTGCCTATGGAAGCCTTCCAGGGTGTTGAAAAAGTCGAACCTGGCATGGCCTTTACCGCTCAGACCGAGCATGGCCCGGTGAACCTGATCGTGACTGAGGTTGATGAAACCACAGTGACTGTTGATGCCAACCACCCGCTGGCAGGTAAGGCACTGAAGTTTGAAGTCACCATCAGCGAAGTGCGTGACGCCAGTGAAGAAGAAGTGGCTCATGGCCACGTTCATGGCGAAGGCGGTCATCAGCACTGATCCTTCCTGCGGGCAGCGATTCCAGCTGCCCGTAAATCCTTTCCTGCCGTTTCTCCCTGTACTTTGTAAACCTGAATCTGTACCTGCATTCCTACATCCAGGATACAAATCATTACATTAGATTTACCCGAATTAACCCAGCGAAGCGGAATTTCTGATCTAGGGAAGGTCTGAATAACTGCCGGTATTTGCCGATCTTGGGTTTAACCGGCAAAAAATCGAAGATTCAGACACTATTTTCCCCTTATTTGTGTGTTTCTTGCCCGTTTCCCGCCATTTT
>JBPEXS010000321.1:0-2042 GCA_052031325.1 Thalassolituus sp.
TCGGTGCCGTCCAGTAACTCTCGCTTTTTATCGACGATACCCTGCAGGTCACATTCGATGTAACGTATCTGCGGGTATTTCTTGCGCAGGCGGTATCCACGCGGAGACAGCCCACAGGCCAGTTCGACAATCTGTGTAACGCCTTCCTGCTCAATCAGCTCTTCCACCTTGTGATCAATCACGGTGTGACGCTGCAGCAGGAAAATATCGATATCAGCCCCGCCGACCAGCCGCAGGAAGGCATTGATCGGAGTGGCGATCATATTGATGCGGCGACCGGTTTCCGTAATGAAATTCTTTGCGGAAAGGCCATGCTTGTACCAGATGTAGCCCGTGTAATGGGCGCTGACGCTGATGCGGGAAGTATCTGTCATTGCAGTTCTCGTAGTTATTATTTTCCGCTTCAGGTGTCTGAATGACGCTGGCGCTCGTAGTCCAGGTCTTTGCGTACAGAGTTCAGCTGATATTCAAGATCGGCAATTTTCTGTTTCAGATCGCGGTTTTCAGTCTGCACAGCCTGATGCTGTTCAGCGGTATCTTTCATCGCCTGTTCAACCTCAGCGGCCGCTGCGCTCCAGCGCTGCCGGAGGTAAAACGCAGTTCCGGCCGCCCCCAGGACGAAACTCGACAGTACGATAGCGATGAGGATCATGATGTCTCCGCAGCAGACGTTCAGGATAAAAGGAGACCGCATCATAGCTGAATCCAATGCCGGTTCAAAACCTGATACCATGCGCGGCTTTCAATCCCAACAGTCAGACGGAGCAGCTTATGACCATCAGCCAGTTTGTTGCCGGAAGCGGCGCGCAGATGCGTGTCTTCGATATGGGCCGGCGAATCAGCCCTGTCACTCTGCGCGAGTTTACCGGATTCGAAGAGCTGGCAAATCCCTGGTCATCGCCGTATCTGCGTCATGCCTGGCTGGGAATTCTGAGCTGGAACCCTGAGCAGGCCGGGCGACACAATATCTGGTTTCTGAAACTGCCGTTAGACGAACAGAACATTCTGCAACCCGGCCCGCGTGATGCGTTTCTGCAGCACTGGCTGAACGTGGTCACTTACCCGGATAAAGAGCATGGCGAAGCGCCGTGCAGCTTTAAACCGGACCCGGGGCGTATGGCGTACTTCCATGCTGAGGCGCTGCTGACACTGGGCCAGCCCAGCAGTCAGTACTACGCCACCGCAAGGGCTTACCTGAGTGGCGATACCGATTTCAGTCAGTGGCAGCATCTGGGGCTGCAGGGGCTGGCCGAAGTCGTAGCGCGTCTTGATCAGGAGCACAACCGCGATCTGCTGATTACCGCACTGCCGCAGTTGCCAACCGTTCCGCGCAATGCCTTGCTGGGCTTTCTGGAGAATATCGCCCCGGATGTTCAGTTGACTCACGCTCTGAATCAGGCTCTGGCGAAGGTGATGGAATCGGTACCAGACGCCGCAGACCTCGCCGCATTCTGCCGTGCCCTGTCCGCCAGCGTCAGCGTCGAACAGCGTCAGTCGTTGCTGGATCTGATGATGCTGCATCCCGCTGCTGCTGATGTCGAAGTGCTCAGCGCTTTTGGCAGTCGTTGCTGGCAGGACCTGGAAGGACAACGTTTACACAATTATCTGGAACTTCTGGCCGCTCAGGGGGATCAGGTATTTTCAGCACTGATTGCTGACCTGATGACGTTGCCGGGGATGCGTGGCCGGATCCTGGAAGCCTTCCGCCGACCTGATCACAGCGCGCGTCTGAATGAAGCAGTAGGTCAGTTGCTGAACGCCGCCCGCAGTGGAGGTGGATCTGACTGAATTCAGAATCCGCCGACCCTGACTGCCCCGGACAGCCCGGTACTTTTAGTCAGTGCTTTCACTCAGCGCTTTGAATCAGTACTGGAGTCCCGGCTGCCGGTAAACTTGTCAGCGCGGGCGTGCTACTATTCTCCAAACCAGAAAAAAATTGTTTTCACATGCGTCTATTTAAAATTTCCACTCTGTTTTTTGCGGCTGTCTGCGCTTTTTCTACCCACGCTGAAACTCTGATTCCGAAACCCCCGACACTCAAC
>JBPEXS010000322.1:0-1305 GCA_052031325.1 Thalassolituus sp.
CGATCAGGTTGTCAGCGATATCAAAACCCGGAGGGACCTGAACGGAGCGGATACTGGGGTGGCGCGTGACCGGCACGGCGTGGTTGGCAACAAAGCTGGTGATAATGCCGGTTCTGATGGCAGCGCGGCAGATGATTTCACGGACGGGTTTGGGAGTGGCGTCGGCATCGACCCAGATCTGTGACATGGCTGGTGCTTCTCTTTGGGTTCAGGGTTGGGTCAATGAGGTAAGCCCCCGGGAAGCACCAGTATATCGGTTAATGTCGTATCAGACTGCAGTCGGTATATCAGAAGGGATATTGATGTCACGCAGGATGATGGGGTCATCCACGGTCACCACCGAACAGTCATGGCCTTTCAGCAGCTTTTCTTCGGTCACGTGACCGGAAAGGTTCATCAGGCTGAAGGCATGTTCCCGGCGGAAGGCGGTAGGGAAGCCTGTATGACCGAAATGATCCGCCAGTCGAGCGCAGTCGTTATCGGCCAGTTGCTTGTTCAGTGCCTGATAGACTTCCGGGGTTACCCACGGCATATCGGCGCGGGCAATGATCCAGCCATCCCAGTCCTGATTCGTGTGCACACCATAGGCAATGCTGTTGCCAATGCCGCGACCTGAGTCGGGACAGATAGAGGCGACCACATCATCACTGATGCAGTGCTCCAGTAACTCAGCATCGCCCTGATGCAGTACCACAAACACGGGCAGACCCGAATTTACAGCATTGGTCAGACTGGTGCGGAACAGACATTCCTGCCCTGGCCAGGGGGTGCAGCGCTTATCACTGCCAAATCGTTGACTGCGCCCGGCAGCCAGAAGAATGATTCCAGTGGTCATAATCACCTCCGGGTGTTGTTGTTTTTTTGAGCAGTTCGTCGAAGTTACCACAGGCTTTATGACGTGGGTATGTACAAAATGTGACCGGCTTCAATTGCCCACAGAATGTAACAGATACGTCAGACAGGTGGGTGACATTGGTCAAGACTCACCTACGGAAAGGGCCATAATTCTGCTGATTTCGTTCAGGCTGCGGCCACTCTCTGACATCCATTGATTCAGAGCCTGCTGCAGAGCGTTGCGGGCTTTGGCAGACGTCGGCGCATTGTTAATGACACCCTCACGCTTCAGTGCAGTGATCACATCATTGGTATAAATAAGGCTGTCGACACCGAGGCGTCGTAGCGTGAGCTGAGCGGTTTTGCCGCCCAGGCGAGCACCCGCAGTGGCAAGCTGGTGGACATTGTTGCAGTAGTCAGTAGGCTGCCAGCCAGAAAAGAACGTGCCAAGACCACCATGCTGCTGGGACA
>JBPEXS010000323.1:0-2252 GCA_052031325.1 Thalassolituus sp.
GGCGATTGCCGATTCGCCATCACTGGCTTCAATAACAAACTGATACTGATTGTCGCTGTCACTGTCGGCTGGCTGCTCAAAGTCTGGCAGAAGATCAAAAACAACGGTGCGACTGTCCTGATCAAAGGTAAACAGACCCGCATCTGCACCCGCCATAGACAGAGTGAGGGCGTCACCCTCAGCATCACTCACATGGATCGGAATGACCCCGGCTTGTTCGTTCTCTGCCACGCTGAATTCAGACTCTCCGCTGAATGCCGGAGCCTGGTTTGCTGCCGGTTCTGTTTCAGGGTCTGTTTCGGGGTCTGCTTCCACAGGTTGCTCAGTTTCTGCTGAAGGAGCCTGCTGTTCATCACTGCCGCCAACAACAGGTACTGGCGCGGTTGCTTCGCCTGAATCGCCACGGTCACCCTGACCACCGCCACAGGCCGTCAGGCATAGCGCCAGCAGGGTTATTGCCAGAGTCGTAGTTGAGCGTGAATGGTTATGCTCCGTCATGGTGTGTCTCCCGGTTCTGAGCCAAAGTGCGTTGTGCATATCAGCCAGTACGGAAGATCCTCAGGAAAAGTTGCGCGGTTTCTGAAATATTTTTCGCACTGCAACTTTTTCAGTTTCTGCTCCGTAATAAAGGGAAGGCGGGCAGTCGTTGTGCTTCTGTCTTTTAAATGTCCGGGTGTTTCTGTTACAAAAGGGCCAGCGCAATGCCTGACTCAGCAGTACAGGGCTGATCATCCACCTGAACAGAACGGACGCCAGAGTAACCAGAGCATGACCGAAACCGAAAATCACCTACTTGAGAATCTGCTGGGACGAGTTGCCATGAAAGATCAGCAGGCCCCGCGCAAACTTTATGATCTGACCTCAGCGCGCCTGAACGGTGTGGCTTACCGCATCCTGCAGAACCGTGAACTGAGCCATGAAGCCCTGCAGGAAGGCATTCTGCAGGTCTGGAACAACGCCGGGGACTACCGCGCCAGTCAGGGTGAACCCATGGCCTGGCTGACCTCGCTGGTGCGTTATCGTGCGCTGGATAAACTGCGTGCTGAGCAGAGCGAGCAGCGTCGCCGTGATCAGCTGGATGCCATGCAAGACTTTATCGAAGAACCGACGGGTATGTCGGTGGCCGAAGCACTGGAACAGGGTGCCATGAACGAACGCCTGAACCTCTGCCTGCAGACACTGGATACGTTAAACCGCAACGCCATCATGATGGCCTATTACTACGGTTACAGCCGCGATGACATTGCCGAACATCTGGCGCAACCGCTGAATACCATCAAATCCTGGCTGAAGCGGGGACTGGAAAGGTTATCGAAATGTCTCAGTTGAAGCGCTACCACAACCCCGACCTGCAGGATCAACTGGCCGCTCAATACGTCATCGGTACTCTGCGAGGCCCGGCGCGCCGTCGCATGCAGACGCTGATCCGCCAGATACCAGCCATGCAGAACCGTGTGCATTACTGGGAAAGCCAGCTGCAACCTCTCAATGATGATGTGCCTGAGCTGGCGCCTGCGGCAGACGTCTGGTCTGCGATTGAAAGCAACATCAACCCGGCCAGTCAGTCTGAGTCTGAACACGAGTCCGTGCTGGACGCCCTGAAACGTCGCCTGAATCTGTACCGCTACCTCACGGCCGCTGCCTTTGCCTTCTCACTGGTGATGGGTGTGATGCTGACCATACAGCTGAATCAAACGGATTCTGCTGTGGTGAACTATGTCGCCGTGATGAAAAACACCGACGATCAACCCAGCATGGTGGTCACACTGGTGCAGGAAGGCCGCCAGCTGTCGCTGGATATGCTGAAAAAGCCGGTGGTTAGTGATGACCAGATTCTACACCTGTGGGCGATTTCGAAAGAAGACGGCAACATCCGCAGCCTCGGTACTGTGCCAGTGGAAAAACACATCGAGAAGACCCTGACCAAACCGCAATGGGGTATGATCAGCAGCGCTGAGCATCTGATCGTCTCTGTTGAGACCTCGGATCAGGTGCTGGCTCCGGGGCCGGACATCATTGCCAAAGGCCTGTGTGTGAAAGTTGAAGGGTGGCAGGCGAAAACCTGATGTTAGTGATTCTTGACCGTGATGGGGTACTGAACGAAGACTCCGATGCGTACGTAAAATCCGTGGATGAGTGGCTGCCCATCAATGGCAGTGCCGAAGCGGTAGGGCGCCTGTGCAAAGCAGGGCATACCGTGACCGTGGCCACCAATCAGAGTGGACTGGCGCGGGGCTATTTCACGCTGGCGG
>JBPEXS010000324.1:0-1392 GCA_052031325.1 Thalassolituus sp.
TGCTGATGATGGTCTTCAACAGCTTCAACGTCACTAACCGTCCGAACGAGATGTCCTATACCGACTTTATGTCGTCCGTTCAGAGTGGTCAGGTGCAGTCTGTGACCATTTCAGGTCAGAGCATTAAAGGTCTCAAGCAGGACGGCTCTACGTTCGAGACTGTTCTGCCAGCCTTTGACGACAAGCTGATGGATACCCTGATTGAGCGTAAGGTCGACGTTACCGGTGAGAAGCCTGAAAAACAAAGCTTCTTGACCCAGTTGCTACTGGCGTCGCTGCCAATTCTGATCATCATCGCCGTGTTTATGATCTTTATGCGCCAGATGCAGGGCGGTGCAAGCGGCCGTGGTGGCCCTATGGCCTTTGGTAAGAGCAAAGCCAAACTGCTGAGCGAAGACCAGATCAAAACCACCTTTGAAGACGTTGCTGGCTGCGATGAAGCGAAAGAAGACGTTAAAGAGCTGGTTGAATTCCTGCGTGAGCCAGGCAAATACCAACGTCTGGGCGGTAAGATTCCGCGCGGTGTACTCATGGTTGGTCAACCAGGTACTGGTAAAACGTTGCTGGCAAAAGCCATTGCCGGTGAAGCACGTGTGCCATTCTTCTCTATTTCTGGTTCTGACTTCGTAGAAATGTTCGTTGGTGTCGGTGCATCCCGTGTGCGCGATATGTTCGAGCAGGCTAAGAAACAGGCGCCATGCATTATCTTTATTGACGAGATCGACGCTGTGGGCCGTTCCCGTGGTGTGGGCATCGGCGGTGGTAACGACGAGCGTGAACAGACTCTGAACCAGTTGCTGGTTGAGATGGACGGCTTTGAAGTGAACGACGGCATCATTGTCATCGCCGCGACCAACCGTCCGGATGTTCTCGACCCGGCGCTGCTGCGTCCCGGCCGTTTTGACCGTCAGGTTGTGGTCGGTCTGCCGGACATCCGTGGTCGTGAGCAGATTCTCAAGGTACACATGAAGAAAGCCCCGGTATCAGACGACGTAAACCCGTCTCTGATTGCCCGTGGTACACCCGGTTTCTCTGGTGCTGACCTGGCCAACCTGGTGAACGAAGCCGCGCTGTTTGCAGCACGTGCCAACCGTTCTGAGGTGGGGATGGAAGAATTTGAGAAAGCCAAAGACAAGATTCTGATGGGTGCCGAACGCAAAACCATGGTCATGTCGGAAAGTGAAAAAACCAATACGGCATACCACGAAGCCGGTCATGCCATTATTGGCCGACTCGTTCCTGAGCATGATCCTGTTTATAAAGTGTCCATCATTCCTCGCGGCCGCGCGCTGGGTGTGACTATGTTCCTGCCGGAAGAAGACCGTCACTCCATCAGCAAACGTGGTATTGAAAGCAACATCTGCTCTCTTTACGGCGGCCGTATTGCTGAAG
>JBPEXS010000325.1:0-1558 GCA_052031325.1 Thalassolituus sp.
CCGGGGTATATGCGTCTGTCGTACGCGACCAGCATGGATAACCTGAAGGAAGCGGTCCGTCGTCTGAAGGAACTGCTTGGCTGAGGCTGGGTTGCTTTGATGAAGCGCGAGATTTGCTGAGATAAATAAGAGGCGTTGTCGAGAGGCAGCGCCTTTTTTGTATCTATTGCTCCTGTCCAGAAGGAAAAACCCTCAACAGCTATGACCCGGCAAACTATTTTGCTCTCAGTTAAATCTGTTGATACATAACTCCTGAGTGATAGTTAGCTAGATACTCAAATGCACTTACGGGGGAACTTCTCCCCCGGCCGTGCGGCCCTCCCCCTGCTTCGCGCTGTGTTTCTCGCTATATCATGACTTCCTGCAAGCTCACGACGACCACAGGGCAATTCGGCGTCCTGCCTCAGTGCCCTATCCTCGACGTCCTGTCTCGGAGGTCTGTTCTCTTTTGGAAGTAATGGCTCGCAACAGGCGCAGATAACCCCAGACACACCGAGTGAAAAAGTCTCATCACTGAGGGCCTCCACTCTTTGGAACACATTAAAAAAGGTAAAGGCTCCCAGTGATTTTTTCAGAAAGACAAAAGTAGCTGGTTGAAATGCGCCTCCGGAAGCCGCCGGATCGCTGAAGAAACGAAATGGGGGCGAGGCAGGACGCCGAGCAAGTCTGCGAGGGACAAGGACGTCCCTTGCAGACGTACCATGAGAGTTTCGAAGAGTATCCGGGTAAAAGGCTTCGGAAAGCGCGAAGCAGGAGGGGCGGCCCGCGCCGGGAGGAGGCATTCCTCCCGGGAGCGAATCAAAATTCAGTGGTACATCATGAATCCCGACCGTCGCGGGGATGAGGGGGAGTAATTGCAGGATACTGATTTACGATCAGAGTAAGTAGTTATTCAGCTATCAGAATAAGTCGCCTGGCAATTTCACAAAGGATCACAGTGATCCCTCACCGAGCTACTTACTGAATCCCCACAAACGCCCGAAACTCCGGATCCTCAAACATCCGCGTCCACACCCCATCCAACATGGCATTCACCCACTCCTGGTTGTACTCACTCACCGGCGCTGTCGCCACACGCCGGGTTTCGCTGGCGCCATAAGGTTTAGCGAACGTTTTGGTACCATCAATCACCGACAATTCCATGTTCACCTTGATGCTGCAGTCATTGACCCACATGCCGTCATTACACAGGTAATCAAACTGATTAACAGTGAGTTGGACTTTGATCGGTTCCAGCGGGCTGCTGCCACCAAATCCGGCCTGGGCCAGACTGTCCTGCAGGCGTTGGGTCAGCAGAGTTTCAAGGCTGTCCTGAGCTTTCAGCGGGGAGCGTTCAGCATCACGGCCGCCACGCAAACCGATCACGTCTGGCTCGCTGACGGTTCGTTTATCCACTACCCGCACAAGGGCGCCACGTTTAACACTGCCAAGAGCCGGATCAATGTCCGCGGTGGTGTCCAGTTCAATGGTCTGAGGGGCCAGCACACAGCCCGTCAGTGTCAGTATCAGTGTGCTGGTCAGGGCGCTTTTCAGCCCCAGTGAAAACAGGTTACGCATC
>JBPEXS010000326.1:0-6802 GCA_052031325.1 Thalassolituus sp.
AAATCAGGGCTGCGTCAGCTCCAGCTTCATCCCCAGATACTTCTCCAGATCCGGCAACACAAACGCATCATCTTCCGAAATAAAGCTGATCGATACCCCCTTCGCACCCGCACGGCCGGTACGACCAATCCGGTGAACATAGTCTTCCGGGTCTTCCGGCAAGGTGTAATTGATCACGTGGCTGACACCATCAACGTGAATACCACGCCCGGCGACGTCGGTGGCGACCATAATATTCACCCGCCCCTCGCGGAAGCGTTCCAGTGTGCGCACCCGTTTATCCTGGCTGACTTCACCCGACAGCAGTACAGCGATGTGACCATTTTTATTCAGTTTGTCGCAGAGATTACGCGTCAGATCGCGGCGGTTAGCGAAGATGATCAGACGCTCAGGTTTTTCTTCTGTGAGCACACGCTCAAGCAGTGAGTATTTTTCGCTCTCGGCAACCAGGTAGCATTTCTGATCCACGCGGTCGGTGGTGACCTGTTCCGGTTCGATCACGACCTTGTGCGGGTCTCTGGTCCACTGGTCAATCAGGATTCGGACGTCGTAGTTGAACGTCGCGGAATACAGCAGCGTCTGGCGCTCTTCTTTGGGTGGCGTGGCGCGGACGATGCGGCGCACATCCGGTATAAAGCCCATGTCGAGCATGCGGTCGGCTTCGTCGAGTACCAGCACTTCAACCTGATCCAGAAAGACATCCTGCGAGCGCATAAAGTCGATCAGTCGGCCCGGTGTGGCCACCAGCAGATCAACCACATGATCACGCAGCATCTGCCGCTGACCTTCGTAGTTCATACCACCGACAATGGTGACGACATTCAGGTCGGTGTATTTGGAAAGGCCTTCGGCGTCTTTACCAATCTGCATCACCAGCTCACGCGTCGGCGCAATAACCAGCGCACGGGGTTCACTGGCGAAGCGTTCTTCCGGTTTGTTTTTCAGCAGGCGATCGAGAATGGTCAGCAGGAAGGCTGCGGATTTACCCGTACCTGTCTGTGCCTGACCAATGGTGTCCCTGCCCTGCATGGCGGCGGGCAGGCTCTCCGCCTGAATCGGTGTGCAGTACTGAAAACCCAGTTCGTGGATGCCCTGCATAATGCTGTCATCCAGCATCAGGTCATGAAAACGGGTTTTGCCTTCGGCAGGTTCAACCTTAAAGTCTTCAGGTTTCCAGGGCTTCTGGGCTGGTTTTGCCACTTTCTGGGTCTGCTTTTTACTGCGACCGGATTTGGCCTGTGCTGAAGGGCTGTTTTTTCCAGATGCACTTTTATTACGGGTGTCTTTTCTGGTCTGCCCTGAGTGCGGGGTCTGCGGAGAGGTCTTAGCGCCGGTTGCGGGTTTCTTCTCTGGGCGCCGGAAAAATTTCGAAAACAAACGTAGCTCCGGTTAAAGTTCTTCCGGCGTAAATCGGTACGCCGCCAATTCTGAATGTCGCTGATAATAATCCAACAACGCCTGTTTTAACATCTCTGCCCGTGGCGGCAGGCCGCTACGCAGGTAACTCTGTGCCTGATGGCACACTGCAACACGGAACGCCTGCTCGCCAGCCTGCTGATCGGGGTCATCACCGTTGAGGTTATCGGCACTGATGCGGAAGCGCCGACCGCAGGCGACCGACAAGATCCATTCCAGTGCCTGCGGTTTGATTTCTACCTGCTCAAACTGACGCTGCTGTTCTGCACTGCGTCCGTCCGGTTCATACCAGTAACCAAAGTCCGGCAACTGACGGCGGGCTTTGCCAGCGATGCACCAGTGCGATATTTCATGCAGGGCCGACTCATAAAAACCATGGGCAAAAATCACCCGGTGATAATCACAGTCAGTATCTGCTGGCAGGTATTCCGGTTCACCATCACCGCGGATTAAACGGGTATTTTCACTGTCGGCAAACAGACCATCAAACAGACGCATCAGATCAGCGACATCCAGCACACTGGATTCAGGCAGAACGGACAGTTTCTGATCAGACTCTGATGTAATGGCGGTCGCACTGAAGAACATGGGACGGATCTGGTTAACCTGTGTGCCCGGAAGGCAGGAAACGATGGATGAAAACGTCCGTAAATCATACCGCATAGACTGCCCTGCCGACAGTTGCCCGATTCAGCCAATGAGTGAGTAAAGCCTGTCATAATCCACTAAAATACGGGTTTTGACAGAGTGCGGTTGCTTATGTTTTTTGTGCGGGGAAGAACACTTTGGGTCAGTCTGCTGATTCTCGTCTGGCTGAGCGGCTCTCTGGTTGGTCTGTGGTGGTTCCAGAGCCGCTTGATTCAGCCGTTTATCGCTGCCGATGCCCCAACCCAGTTTCGTGATCTCGCGGCGGTTGATCAGGCCCTGCGTCCCTTGTTAACCAGCACAGAAGAGCTTGCCGGGAGTGTCAGCAACAAGGGAGATAACCGGGTCACACTGGTTCACCTCTGGAACCCGGATTGTGGTTGTAACAGCGTCAGTCAGCGCCACCTCGATGCCACACTTGAGGCCTTTGGCCAGAAGCAGCTGCGGTTTGTGATTCTTGCCCCCGCATCCGCCAGTGCCGATGTCATCGTCGATATGCAGTCACTCAATGAGCGGGCTGAGGTCATCCAGATACCTGAAAAAATGTCGGTGCCGATCAGCGCCAGTCCGGGCCTGGCGATGTATTCGCCTGCTGGTCAGCTCGCGTACTTTGGTGCTTACGGCTTCGGGGCCCTGTGCACTCTGTCTGACAGCAATCTGTTTGTGAATATGGTCAGTACCCTGCTGTCAGGCAAATCCTACGGCCCCTTTATGAACATCGCTGGCAGTGGCTGCTTCTGCAACTGGCCTCAGCCATGAATGGCTTTAAGAACTGAGCGCAGGCGTTTTTGCCAGGGCACGACGCAGGTTTTTCAGAGTCAGCACCAGCGATCGCATCTGCTCCGCCTCAGGGGCGGGTGCCGAGTAGAGGCTTTGTTCCGCCAGCATACGGGCAGCTTCGGCTTGCGCTGCAAGCTCCGGGAAGGCCTCAGCGGTGCGCCCCAGCAGCGATAAGGGTGACTCCCCGTCCGTGACGTCTAACCCCTGCCTGCGGGCCTGAGAACGCAGGGCCTGCCATTCAACCAGGAGTGGGTCCTTTGCCTTCGGCCGCTGAGACCACCAGAGCACCAGTGAGGCGATCACCATGGTAATCACCAGTGCCGCTGCCAGCCAGTAAACCGCCCGGGTAATGTCCTTGATGCCAAAGCGGTTACGCAGCAGGTTCATCTGTCGCTGGCTGTCATAGGACAGCACCCAGCGGGTCCACTGATAGTTGAGATTTTCCATTTGTTGACGCAGATTATTCAACCACTGCACATGGCGGTACCTGTGTGGCGACAGCAGACTCTGCTGCAGGAAGCTGCCCTCCTCGGCAAGCGCCTGCTCAAGTCCAGCACGAATACGCTCCGGCGCAATCACCGCCGTCGGATCAAAACGCTGCCAGCTCTCCCCCGTCCAGATCTCCGCCCAGGCATGGGCATCGTACTGGCGCACACTAAGATAGCCTTCTGAGCTCCATTCGCCGCCCTGATATCCCGTAATAATGCGTGCCGGAAAGCCCGCAGAGCGGGCGGCAAAAACCATTGCCGCAGCAAAGTGAGCGCAGAAGCCCCGTCGTCCGTCAAACATGAGTTCATCGATATCTTGTCGCCCGTACACCGGCGGTTCGAGGGTATAAACGAAATTTTCATTGGCGAAAAACGCCATCACCGCCGCGGCAAAATCTTCCGCCCTGGGGTGCTGATCCGCAACGCCGGCGGCCCATTCACGCACCCGGGGGTTCCCCTCAGGCGGTAATAACCGATAACGACGCAGCGCTTCAGCAGTCAGCCGGTAGGGGTCCTCGTTAACAACCGACACTGCCTGATAGCGAAAGCGCTGCATCAGCGAACGTGAGCTGGCCAACAGGCCTTCTGTGGTCAACCCGGTACCCTGGGAGCCGCCACGCACTCCTGCCAGAGAAAACAGGAAACTCTGCCCGGTCGGTTCAGCAATCACATCGTAGCGGTACAGTTCAGTATCCGCGTAAGACTGCTGAGCGGGCACATTCAACAGGCGCTTCTGATCCTGACTGTGCCAGGCACGCCCGTCGTAATCTGACAGTATCAGGGCTCGCCAGTAAAGGGATGAGCGTGGCGGTCGATCGCCATCGAACACCACCCGGAAGGCCAGATCATCGGATTCAGACAGACTGGAGATGTCACCGGGCGACATCGAATGGCTCAGCCCGGTAAACGCCGACTGAGTCTGCAGTGGCACCGACCATAAGGGCCCAAGGCGCGGGAATAACAGATAGGCAGCCAGCATGAGTGGAAGCGCCATGACCATCAACCAGGCGGCCTGGCGGAACACTGGCAGTCCTGCAGGCACACCACGACGATGCGTCGCCTGCACACTGAGCATGGCGGCTGTGGCCAGCCATACCGTGATAATGCCGTTCAGGGTAATCAGAATACCCTGGCTGTACAGGAAGCCGGTGGCCTGAATAAACAGCGTCAACAACAGCAGAACAATGGCATCGCGCCGCCTGGCCAGTTCCAGCAGTTTGAGGAAGGCCGTGGCCAGCAGAAACGCGGTACTCGACTCGAGTGACAAACTGGCATCCGTGGCCACCACCACAGAACCGGTGACCAGTATCAGTACCAGAATCCGTAAGGGCAGTCGGGGAAAGTGCAGGTAACCCAGCCAGACGCCTGCACGCCAGGCCAGTACCAACACAGCCGAACCCCAGAACCACAATGGCAGGTAAAGTACATGAGCTGACAACGAGGCGATAAAGGCCAGAAGAATCAGCAGCAACGTACGCCCGGGAATGGCCATATCCGTTTCTCTGGCCGGGTTTCTGGTTTTACTGAACATCATACGTCACCCCAGAGTGCCAGAGCCTCCAGGCACTCCCGGCGGTGCTGTTCGCCCTGCCCCGGCTGAAGAGTCAGCGCCGGCAGTCGCAGTCCGTAATGCCCGTCTTCCGCAGCAGCAGCCACCACCCAATGTGTCAGGTGCGACAGCCGGGTTTCTGCATCCATACCTTCCAGTGAGGCCCAGTCGAACCAGCAACAAATGCCGGATTCTGACACGGTATCAAACGACCGCAGGTCGCCGGTGCGGGCCGATTGCTTCCAGGCAATGCGGCGCAGACTGTCACCGGGGCGGTAGTCACGCAGACCATCCGGTTCATCTCCCGCCGATGTTTCAGGGCGCTGAGTCAGGTCAGGATCGGTGCCCGTGTCGTCGCCACTGAGCACGGCGGCCGATGCCAGAGGTTCAGGGTAAATAATCACCCGATAGTCCAGAGCCACCCAGCTCCAGGCGGTAAACAACCCGAACGGATAGCGACTCTGAATTAGCAGCCGACGGATCTTCAGCCGACCACGCTGTCGGGTAGTCACTGGCAGAATCAGCGACTGCGGCTGACCGGGAGGCACACTCGCTTCAACCTTATCGTTACCGGAATAGCCCAGAGTCAGCCCAGCACACCAGCCATCACTGCTGAGCTGTACGGGTAGCCCTATCGTGTCTCCACAGAATACCGGATGCGCCTGCCCGGCACTCAGGGTCAGCCCGGAGAGATTGCGGAAGGTCAGCCACATACTGGACAGCCCCATACTGAGCAGCCAGAAGGTCAGACCGTAAATCAGGCTGTTCTGATAGTTGATGGCGGTCAGCAGCATGACCAACAATAAGGCAGCGAACACCCAACCCGTTCGTGACGGCAGGATAAACACATTGCGGTGAGATAAAGCGAGAATACTGGCGGGGGGGATGCGCCGGTTCAGCCAGCGCCGCCACAAGGCCTGACGCCATTGTCGCAGGCCTGAGTGATCAGCGGCAGGTTCGCTCTGCTGGCTCATGCCAGAACCTGAACCTCATTCAGTAAACGCGCAGAGGCACCGGCGCTGTCGGGCAGGCGGTGGTCGACCACTGCGGCCAGAACCGCCTGTATATCTTCCGGAATCAGATACTGACGGCCACTCAGCAACGCCCAGGATTTGGCCGCCGTCAGCAACGCCAGGCCACCCCGGGGCGACAGCCCATAGGCATAGCCCAGACGGTAACGGGTATGAGCAATGATGCGCTGCAGATAATCCAGTACGGCAGCCGATGGTTTCACCTCATTCACCTGCTGTTGCACGGCACGCAGGTTGTCGGCGCTCATCAGGGGTTTCAACTGATCAATCACCCCACGTCGGCTGGTACCCTCCAGCAGCGCCCGCTCAGACGTCTCATCCGGGTAGCCCAGGCTGATACGCATCAGAAAGCGGTCAAGCTGCGACTCGGGCAACGTATAAGTACCTGCCTGAGAAACCGGGTTCTGGGTGGCTATAACAAAAAATGGATCCGGCAGAGAGCGACTCTCACCCTCAATGGTGACCTGACGCTCTTCCATGGCCTCTAACAGAGCGCTCTGTGACTTTGCCGGTGCACGGTTAATCTCATCCGCTAATACCACTTCGGAAAACACTGGGCCAGGGTGAAAACGGAAATGCCCCTGACCGGATTCCGGATCTTTTTCATAGATATTCACACCCAGCACATCGGCGGGCATCAGATCACTGGTGAACTGGACACGGGCGTATTTCAGACCAAACACCGCCGCCAACGCGTGTGACAGGGTGGTTTTTCCCATACCCGGCAGATCTTCAATGAGTAAATGACCGCGGGCCATCAGACAGCACAGCGCCAGCCGTATCTGCTCGTCTTTTCCCAGTATCACCTGATTGAGTGTCTCTGTGATCTGGCGGATATCGGTCATTCGGTCGGCTCTCTGAATCAGTGGCAATGATCTGAGTATGGCAGAAGT
>JBPEXS010000327.1:0-5129 GCA_052031325.1 Thalassolituus sp.
CCATGATTGCCCTGCTTGCCTGGCAAAGCGGGTATGGCCGCTCCGTTCTCTTTGCCAATCTTGTGGGCAATGCCGTCATTACTCTGCTGCAGGTGTGGACGGAAGCTTACCCGGCGCTGGCCACCCTGCGTCTGCTCAACGGCATCACTAATGGCGTGGTGTTTGTACTTGCTCCGGCTCTGGTACTGGAGTGGCTGGTGCTGCAGAAGAAGGCTCACCTGAGCGGCCTGATGTATCTCGGAGTTGGGCTGGGGATTCTGTTCAGCAAAGTGGTGGTCGATGCTACCGAAAGCCAGTTTGATGGCGCCCTGTTATGGCTGCCATCGGCAGTTCTCGCGCTTCCCCTGTCCCTGATCACAGCTGTCTATCTGTTCCGCCTTGGCTCTTCTGAGCCGCCCGTGAACCGCGATGATCATTCATCACTCTGGGATCGCCAGAGCACGCCGCTGTTTCTCGCCTACGCCGGTGCCGGCCTGGGTTACATCCTGCCCATGACCTTCCTGCCCGCCGTCGCGCAGGAATGGCAGATCAGTGTTTCACCCAGCCCATGGCTGATTGCGGCTCTGGCGTCAGTACCGGCTATTCCGTTGTGGAATACGCTGGGTAATCGCCTGGGTGACCGTAATACGCTGATTCTGAATTATTTGATTCAGGCCATCTCGACCGGTGTGATTGTGCTGATGCCGGGTGAATCTCTGGCCCTGTACATCTGTGCCGTTCTTATGGGAGGCAGTTTCCTCGGCGCGGTATTCCTGACCCAACGGCTGGCGCGGACGCTTCATCCCCATCAGGGACCCAGGCTCAGCGCCGCTCTGATTGCGCTATATGGTGTCGCACAGCTCGCCGGGCCGATTCTGGCTGAGGCCGGGATTCACTTAGGCGCGACCTTATCGTCTGCTTTTATATGGGGGCTAGGTGCCTGTGTCTGGGCCATGCTGCTGATGCTGAAGGTGCCGAAGCAGAATCAACAGCCCCATTAATCGCCGGTAGCGGTCTTTTCAGCCGCTTCGCGCTGATACAGACCACGATGATATTGCAGCGCCCGGTCGCGTTCTTCATCTGAGAATACCCTTTGGGCCAGGGTCTCTGTTACCTGTGACTGATCGGCCGCAACCGCTGACATCTCATCCAGCAACTGAT
The DNA here is from genome assembly GCA_052031325.1 of Thalassolituus sp. Lineage (GTDB taxonomy): Bacteria > Pseudomonadota > Gammaproteobacteria > Pseudomonadales > Oceanobacteraceae > Thalassolituus. The sequence continues at coordinate 1,141 of JBPEXS010000327.1, forward strand.
CATAACGCTCTACTTTCTTCTGAAAGTCCTGACCTGCTGAGGCCTTCTCAGCCTGCGCAAGCTCAACCGCCGTCATCAGGCGCTGCGTTTCTTCCAGGTTGTATTCGTTGACGCCTAATGACTGTAGGGCTGACGACAGCTGATCCAGCTCCTGTTGCGTCAGGTCCATCGGTGACTGACGCATCAGCCAGTCTGGGTAAGCCTGCACATGCTGCAGGGAATGACCCAGATACAGGTCAAACACCGGGTGAGACAGCGCCTCATCACGAAAGCCTGACTGCAGATAGTCGCGTAACTGATCCGGGGTGCGGGGCAATTCCAGAGTCATAGCCACTCCGGGAGCCGAGGGCAGTGCAGCAGCCCGGGTCTCCATCTTCTCCCCATCCTTGGATACCTCCACAACCGGAACCGCTTTCACCCGGAAAGGATTCGGTTGGCTTGCCATGGGTAGCGGTGACCCTGAATGCGTATTCCGCGGTTTTTTTGTATCCGTTAAAGCAGTGGAAGAAGCGTCCACACTTACGTCAGATTCCTGCGGCCATAGCCAGAAAGCCAGCAGAACGATTAATGCCACTGGTAGAACAGTTCTGTTTAATACCAAAAAATGAACACCGATTTATTTAATTAGTTCAATAAATATACTATTCTTTATCAGACTTTATAATTACTGACTGAATAATCATTATGACTAACTTCTTATATGGCAAATTCCGCTTACTGGCACTTCTGCCAGTTCTTCTGTTGACCGCCTGCCTTGCCCCAGAAGAAGAGGAATACGACGACTCTGCCACCATGTGTTACGACATTTCCGGCAATACTATGTCCGTCCGCTGTGTCTACAATGAGAGTTCCAGCTGTTCTGATTACGGTCAGACCAGTCTCGCGACTTATGACGACTGGAACACCTGTTACAACGACTTTGACGCGGTGCTGGATAGCTGGGCAGATGGCGATGGTGTGGTTGCTGGCCCGAACTCCCAGGGCAACAGTGGTTCTGGTAGCGGTTCAGGTTCTGGCGGCTCCGGCAGCACAGGCACCTACGACTATACCTATACCTGCCCGACGGGTGACAGCTACACCGTACCTGTGCCGGATGACAGCTGCAGCGATGAATCAGAGTACTTTGCAGAAACCTTCGGCTGTAACCTGATCGATGACTTCGGCGATGCCTGTTATGAGTACTATGGCTGTCTGGGTGCTTCGTCTTCTGAACTGGAAGCAGCTTGCGGCGGTTACTGAGCCAGCATCAGATAAGGTCGTCAGCCACGGTCATCAAGCAGAGCGGCGACCTGAAACATGACACAAAAAAAGCGGACTGACGTCCGCTTTTTTTGTGGTCGACCTGCCTGATCAGGCGCTCATCTTCCCGGCCAGATTGCGCTTCTTCAGGTGAATCAGAATCTGGCTGATGGCCGCCGGGGTAATCCCCGAAATCCGTGATGCCACGCCCAATGTCTCAGGGCGCAGTGTCGCCAGCTTCTGCTTCACTTCGTTCGACAGGCCACCAATAGCCTCGAAGTCCATGTCCTCAGGCAGCAGGGTGTTCTCGTAACGGCGCAGCTGCTCGATTTCTTCCAGCTGGCGGGTAATATAGCCATCGTACTTCGCCTGAATTTCCACCTGCTCTGCGACCTGTGCGTCTTCCACAGCATCACCTTTAAGGCTCGCGACCTGTGAATAGGTCAGGCCCGGGCGCTTGAGCAGATCGTGCAGGTTGTATTCACGCACGATGGTGGCTTCGCCCATGGCTTCCACAGCGCTGGCTTCTGCTGATTTGGGCTGAATCCAGGTGGTTTTCAGGCGCTGTGCTTCTGTTTCTATCGCTTCTCGCTTGGCGGAGAAAGCAGCCCAGCGTTCGTCATCCACCAGACCGAGATTACGGCCAATTTCGGTTAAGCGCAGATCGGCATTATCTTCACGCAACACCAGGCGGTATTCCGCACGGCTGGTGAACATCCGGTAGGGCTCTTTTGTACCCATGGTGATCAGGTCGTCGACCAGTACACCGATGTAAGACTGGTCACGGCGTGGAACCCAGGCGTCTTTTTCCAGGGCGCGCAGAGCGGCGTTGGCTCCGGCGAGCAGGCCCTGAGCACCGGCCTCTTCATAGCCGGTAGTACCGTTGATCTGACCGGCAAAGTAGAGGTTATTCACAAACCGGGTTTCTAGGGTATGGCGCAGGTCCTGCGGATCAAAGTAGTCGTACTCAATCGCATAACCCGGACGGGTGATGTGCGCGTTTTCAAAACCAGCGATGCTGTGGATCAGCTCCAGCTGCACATCAAAGGGCAGGGAGGTTGAAATACCATTCGGGTACAGCTCGTTGCTGTTCAGACCCTCGGGCTCGACAAACACCTGATGGCCGGTCTTGTCAGCAAAACGGGTGACCTTGTCTTCAATCGACGGGCAGTAACGCGGTCCGATGCCTTCAATCACACCGGCAAACATGGGCGAGCGGTCGAGATTATTGCGGATGATCTCGTGGGTGCGCTCGTTGGTGTGGGTGATGTAGCAGTCCACCTGCTGTGGGTGCTCACTCACATTCCCCATGAACGACATCACCGGAATGGGCGTATCGCCCGGCTGCACCTGCATCACCGAAAAATCGACTGAACGACGGTCGATGCGTGCCGGGGTACCGGTTTTCAGGCGACCGACATTAAACGGCATTTCCCTTAAGCGCTTAGCCAGCGCAATCGACGGCGGATCACCGGCACGGCCACCGGAGTGGTTTTCCATACCGATGTGAATCAGGCCGCCAAGGAAAGTCCCTGCGGTCAGTACCACGCTGGTCGCATGGATGCGCATGTTGGTGTTGGTGACCACACCGGCTACCGTCGAGCCCACACCATCACCCTGCATAATGAGGTCATCACACGCAGCCTGGAAGATATCCAGATTCGGCTGGTTCTCAACGATCTGGCGGATGGCACTGCGGTACAGGGCGCGGTCCGCCTGAGCGCGTGTGGCACGCACGGCAGGGCCCTTACGACTGTTTAGCATGCGCCACTGGATACCGGCTTTATCGGTCGCACGTGCCATGGCACCGCCAAGGGCGTCGATTTCTTTCACCAGATGGCTTTTACCAATACCACCAATGGCCGGATTACAGGACATCACGCCGACAGTGTCGGTGTTGTGGGTCAGCAACAGGGTTTTTGCGCCGGTACGGGCAGCCGCCAGCGCAGCCTCTGTGCCCGCATGTCCACCGCCTACCACAATCACGTCATACCGAACCGGATAATCCACAAACCACCTCAATCATCGGAAACCAGGGCTGGCGACCATCAGAATTTCATCGGCCCAGCACAAAAAAGGGCGCGCATTATAGCAACCCCATTCCGGGTCTCACAGCGCATTCTGAGTAAATTTTAACCAGTACAGGTATTTGTGGACAAAATCTATTCATAGAAAAGTTATCCACACTTGTGCACAAGTTAATGAATTTATTGGTTTTTCCTTTATTTGCCTGCCTTTTACCTGTGATCAAGCTCTGGGTTGCTGAGTCGCGGTGAAAAACGCCACATTCTGTGATTACAGGATAATCTCCGGTTTTCCTGAAATATTTCACAGACTTATTCACAGCTTGTCAGCTTGGTCAGATCAAACTCAGCGTTTACATTCAGCTGGGGCGCACACGGTGAATAACCGGCGTAGACTGAAACGATATTTACAGCCGGGGGCTGCATGAAAGTACTGATTCTCGGAGGCGGGGTCATCGGTGTGACCAGCGCCTGGTATCTGGCCCGTGCCGGCCACGAAGTCACTCTGGTGGAGCGCCAGCCTGAGGTCGCTCTGGAAACCAGTTTTGCCAACGCCGGTATGCTGTCGTTCGACTACTCCACACCCTGGGGCGGCCCGGGCATACCCTTAAAAGCGGTGAAGTGGTCATTGCAGGACATCTCACCGCTGCACTTCAACCTGAAAGAGTTCGATTTCAACACCGTCAGCTGGTTGCTGAAAATGCTGTCACAGTGCACCAGTGATGC
>JBPEXS010000328.1:0-10954 GCA_052031325.1 Thalassolituus sp.
GTATGCAGCCAGGCCATTGCCTGACGGGTATTAGCAAATTCCATGGTCAGACTCCGGTTGTCGTCAGAAAAGATTGAACCCAGAGTGCCAGGGCGGTCATGACCGTGGCGCCTCCGTATGCGGTCGAATAGCTCAACAGACTGCGGCGACTGATAAATAACCAGAAGAACATCACCAGAAAGACAGGAACAGCCAGCAGAAATGCCGTTTGCTCAGCGGCATGAAACTCACTGCCGGTCGCATACAGGCTGGCAATGGTGAGTGAGGCGAATCCCCAGGTGAACAGATAGCCGCCAGCAAATGACCCCAGAACGGGAGTGAGATAGAGGCGGGTAAAGGACAGCAGGTTGGTCATGGGCACCTTCAGAAAGCGGAATTGAAGCGCAGACCAATCACTATACGCTTGATAATGATTCTTGTTAACTTTTATTTGAGGTCTCAGCAGAGCCAGAGGAACCTGATAAGGTTTCTGGCCCAACCGCTAGAGGGTTGTTCAGGGGGCTTCTTTAATAATGGCACGGATGGCATCTGCTACTTCGCCAGCGGATTTCGGGTTGAAACCCGTGTGCACAGCACGCAGATGACCTTTGCGGTCAATGATAAAAGACGTTGGCATGCCCATCAGCTGGTACGACGGTGAAACACTGCCTGTGCCGTCGTAAAGCACTGGGAAGTCCAGTGGCACTTCCTGCAGAAACTCAGTGGCCATGTCTTTTTCTTCATCCAGGTTAATCGCCAGCACGGTGAAGCCCTGATCTTTCAGCTCGTTATACAGATCGTTTGCCCACGGCAGTGATTTACGGCATGGGGTGCACCAGCTGGCCCAGAAGTCCAGGTAGATGACCTGGCCTTGATAATCAGTCAGTGAAGCATCCGGGCCTGTGCTGCCATCAGCGGCCAGCAAGGGGAGGGTGAAAGCCGGTGCCGGGGAGGTTTCTGTCGAAGCTACTGTCACGGCAACGGACTGAGTAGCAACAAATGCGGTAAGCAGAAAGTATTTGAGAACTCTGAATAATGGCATAACGACTCTGGTGGATGACGCGTGAATACAGATGACAAGTGTAGCGACCGTTTGCTCCGCTCAACAGTGTAAAAACCGGTTGTACAGGCAAAAAAAAGCCTGTCGGGGGACAGGCAAAAGGGTAGTCAGAATGTTGAATCCACAACAGGAGCTTATTCAGGTTGTGGTGTCAGAATGAGTTCTGATGTATCAATGCCCTGAACCTCAAGCATGCCGAGAATCATGGCGTAGGTATTGTCGTCCATCTGCGGGCTGCGGCTCAGCACAAACAGGGTGTACTGAAATGGATCGGTCACCACCGCATACTGGTATTCAATGTCATCCAGCACCACGATCAGATAATTTGGCAGCAGGCTGTCAGGCACATCCGGGAAGTCCACTTTGAGAGCCGCGTTCGTTTCTTCGTCAACCACCACCGCATTGCCAGTGATTTCATTGAGCTCGCCGTCCAGGGTGTCCTGGTAGCCTTTGTTGTAAACCTCAACAGAACCGTCATCGAGCAGGGTGTACTCGGCAGTTACACCCACCAGGCCTTCATTGAAGCTGACTTCTTTGGCTGAAATCTGGTACCACAGACCCATGTAACTGGGGATGTCGACATAGGGCACGGTTTCAGTGACCAGGCGACAGCCAGCCAGCATCAGAGCCAACATGGCTGTCACAGCAGAGCGGATAAGAATCTTCATTGCATTTCCCTCGGTTAAATTGAATAGCTATTCAAAAGTTATACATAGGGTATACAAAATAATCACAAAAGGGAATTGGGCAAAAAAGACACAGTTGTCATTCGGGGAGAACAGGCATTAGAGAAAACGATAAAGACAAAAAAGGGGGGGTAACTACACGAATGAAAACAGAAATACTGGAAAGGAAGCTGAGGGGGAAGAGACTGAAAATTAAGCAGATCTGAGAAGACTCTCAATCACCATCTCAGAAAGAGATGGTGCCCAGGGGGAGACTCGAACTCCCACGAGCGTAAGCTCACTGCGACCTGAACACAGCGTGTCTACCAATTCCACCACCTGGGCGTCATGTCAGTGCAAAGCACTTCGTACTGACCGATTTCCAAGAGAAGTTGACTTCTTTGGTACCAGAGGCCGGACTCGAACCGGCACACCCGAAGGCGGGGGATTTTGAATCCCCTGCGTCTACCAATTTCGCCACTCTGGCTAATCAGTATCGGTCAGTGGCCGCGTATATTACTCACAGAATTTTGGGTGTCAACGTTTTTTTCTAAGTATTACCTTAACTTAGCTGTGAGTTGTTGCTGAAGGTCGGCCGACAGCGCCTTAACTTCAGGCGGTATCTCCGGTAATCTTGCGCATCTTTGAAAACCATAGCCCTGAGCACTCTGTACACTCCCCGATTCTATGAAAACCAGTGACTTCTCTTTCGAGCTGCCAGATCAGCTGATAGCCCGCTATCCGGTTGCCGAGCGCAGTGGCTCGCGCCTGTTGCAGCTGGACCCTGCAACCGGTAGCTGCTCCGATCATATCTTCCGTGATATTGAGTCTCTGCTTGAGCCGGGTGATCTGCTGGTGTTTAACAACACCCGGGTGATTCCGGCGCGCCTGTTTGGTGAGAAGCTCTCCGGAGGCAAGCTGGAAGCTCTGATAGAGCGGGTGCTGGATGAACGAGAAGTACTGGCACATGTAAAGTGCTCGCGCTCGCCCAAATCCGGCCAGCAGATTCGCCTGGGCGATACCCTGTGTGATGTTGTCGGTCGCGATGGTGCGCTGTTTCATCTGCGTTTCCACGGTGACACACCGGTGCTGGATATTCTCGACAAGGCCGGGCATATGCCACTGCCACCGTATATGGAACGCGAAGATGCCGACGCCGACCGTGAGCGTTACCAGACGGTCTACTCAAAAGAGCCCGGTGCCGTTGCGGCACCAACGGCAGGTTTGCACTTCGATGAGCCGTTACTGGAGCGCCTGAAAGCCAAAGGTGTGAACTTCGCCTTTGTGACCCTGCATGTCGGTGCCGGTACCTTCCAGCCTGTGAAGGTTGAGAATGTGCTGGAACACACCATGCATTCTGAATACATCGAAGTCAGTGACGAGGTGGTTGCTCAGGTAAAGGCCACGCGGGCTGCAGGCAAGCGAGTCGTTGCCGTGGGTACTACTTCAGTACGCAGCCTGGAGAGTGCCAGCGCGTCTGGCGCCATTGAGACGTTTCAGGGCGAAAGCACGATTTTTATTTATCCCGGCTATGAATTCCGCAGTGTGGATGCGCTGATCACTAACTTTCATCTGCCTGAATCCACGTTGATCATGCTGGTGTCCGCCTTTGCCGGCCAGGCACAAACGCTGTCAGCGTATGACCACGCGGTACAAAACGCTTATCGCTTTTACAGCTATGGCGATGCCATGTTTATTCCCCGGTCACTCAAGGCCGTGACCGATGGCCAGGAGCCAGAATTATGACCCGTGAATGCTTTATGCAGTTCGAACTACATACCGCACTGAATCCCGCTGAAGAAGCGGATGGCAGCTGCGCCCGCCGTGGCACGCTGACTTTCCCGCGGGGCAAAGTAGAAACACCCGCTTTTATGCCAGTGGGCACTTATGGTTCTGTTAAGGGCCTGACCCCGGGACAGGTGGAAGAACTGGGTGCCGATATCATTCTGGGTAACACCTTTCATCTGATGCTACGCCCGGGAACGGAAGTGGTGCAGTCACACGGTGACCTGCACGACTTTATTGGCTGGGACAAACCGATTCTGACAGACTCGGGTGGCTTTCAGGTATTCAGCCTTGGCAATATGCGCAAGATCTCAGAAGAGGGGGTTCAGTTCGCCTCGCCCATTAATGGCGATAAAGTGCTGATGACTCCGGAAAGCTCGATGCAGGTGCAGCGTGAGCTGGGTTCTGATGTCGTGATGATCTTTGATGAATGCACGCCGTACCCGGCGACCTTTGAAGAAGCTGCCGATTCCATGCGCCTGTCGCTGCGCTGGGCCAAACGTTCTAAGGATGCCCACGGCGACAGCCCGTCTGCGTTGTTCGGGATTATTCAGGGCGGTATGTATGAGTCACTGCGCGATGAATCTCTGGACGGGCTGCTGGATATCGAATTTGACGGCTACGCCGTAGGCGGCCTGAGTGTGGGTGAGCCCAAGCCCGACATGATGCGTGTGTTGCGCCATATCGCACCTAAGATGCCAGAGGATAAGCCACGCTATCTGATGGGTGTGGGCAAGCCGGAAGATCTGGTTGAAGGTGTGCGTCGCGGGATTGATATGTTTGACTGCGTTATGCCGACCCGCAATGCCCGCAACGGTCACCTTTTTACCCATACCGGGGTTGTAAAAATCCGCAATGCCTCCAATAAGACGGATACCGGGCCGGTTGATGCACAGTGTGACTGTTACACCTGCCGCAATTACACCCGGGCGTATCTGTACCACCTGGATAAATGTGGAGAGATGTTGGGCGGTACACTGAACAGCATTCACAACCTGCACTATTACCAGACTCTGATGGCCGGTTTGCGCCGCTCTCTTGAAGAAGGTACATTTGCCGCCTTTGTTGAAGACTTCTATCAGCAACGTGGTCTGCCTGTACCGCCTCTGGACAGCACTGACCCGGATGAAGAAGCTCAGGGCTGATAAGCCTCATACTGATTATTTTATTTTTGACTGGAGAAACACCTTTATGAAATCCCTGCTGGCACTCGTGGCTCTGTTTACCCCGGCTGTTGCACTGGCCGAACCAACTGAAGGCGCGATGGGCGCGATGGGGCAGATCATCTTCCTCGGTGGTTTCCTGGTTATCTTCTACTTCCTGCTGTGGCGCCCGCAGTCCAAGCGTCAGAAAGAACACAAAAATCTGATGGCGGGTCTGAGCAATGGTGATGAAGTGGTTACCGCCGGTGGCATCCTCGGTAAAGTCATCAAAGTCGGCGAAGAATTCATCGTTATCGAAATCGCTGATGGTGTTCAGTTCCCGGTTCAGAAAGTGGCTGTGACTGCCGTTCTGCCAAAAGGCACCATCAAAGAAGTGAAAGCCTGATCCTCTGATAAGCGGCCCCACTGGGGCCGCTTTCGTTTTCCGACATACACGGCAAGTCTATGCTTAACAAATACCCCATCTGGAAAAACCTGCTGATTCTGGCAGCCCTTGTGCTCGGCCTGATCTACGCAGCGCCCAACCTGTATCCACCTGATCCGGCGATTCAGGTCACACCGGCTCAGGCTGGTGCAGAAATGTCTTCAGCCACCCTCAGTCAGGTTGAATCCTCCCTGGAGAACGCCGGAATCGAGTTTTTCGGTACCGAAGTCAATGGTAGTACGGCACTGCTGCGTCTGACCAGTACAGGTGATCAGTTGCCAGCTAAGGCCGCTATTCAACGTCAGTTGGGTGATGATTACGTTGTGGCATTGAACCTGGCCCCGACCACACCGCAGTGGCTGGTTGACCTGGGTGCTGGCCCTATGACCCTGGGTCTGGACCTGAGTGGTGGTGTGCACTTCCTGATGGAGGTGGACATGGAAGAGTATGTCAAAGGCCGTATCGACAACTACCGAGATGACCTGCGCACCCGCCTGCGTGAAGAGAACATCAAATACCGTCGTGTCGTGATTGAAGAAGATACGGTGCGTCTGAGCTTCCGTGACGACGATACCCGTTCTTCTGCCCGTAGTTTCATTAACCGTTCTTATAACAACGAGTTTCTGATCAGCGAAGAAGAGCAGAGCGAGTATTTTGATCTGCTGCTGAAGATTACCGAACAGCGGGTTAAAGAGTTTGAAGATTACGCAGTGAAGCAGAACCTGGTGACCCTGCGTAACCGGGTGAATGAGCTGGGTGTGGCTGAGCCTCTGGTGCAGCGTCAGGGCCGTAACCGCATTGTGGTAGAACTGCCGGGTGTTCAGGACACGGCAGAAGCCAAGAAGATTCTGGGTAAAGCCGCAAACCTCGAATTCCGCATGGAAGCCGAGCCGGGTGCCAGCCGTTTCTCGACGGAAGAATATACCTTCCGCAACAACGAATTCCGCACTGCACGTCTGCAGAAAGCCATCATTACCACCGGTGACAGCGTCACCAACGCTAAGACGACCTTCGATCAGAACGGCATGCCAGCGGTGAGCGTCAGCCTGGACGCCAAAGGTGGCGCGCGTATGTCTCAGACCACCAAAAAGTCGGTGGGCAAGCGCATGGCGGTGCTGTTTGTTGAGCGTAAGCCAAAAACCACCTATGAAATTGTGGACGGGGTGGAAGTCCCGAAAACGGTTCAGGTGGTCGAGAAATCCATTATCTCGCTGGCAACCATTCAGGGCGTGTTCGGTTCTAATTTCCAGACCACAGGCCTGGACAGCGCCGAAGCCTCTGAACTGGCCCTGCTGCTGCGTTCCGGTGCCCTGGCTGCGCCAATGGACTTTGTTGAAGAACGTACCGTTGGCCCAAGCCTGGGTAAAGAAAACATCGAGATGGGTGCTCGCTCGGTTGTTGTCGGCCTGGTGCTGGTGCTGATTGCTATGCTGGTGTTCTACCGTCTGTTTGGTCTGCTGGCTAACATCGCTCTGGCGGTTAACCTCATACTGCTGGTTGCGCTGATGTCGATCATCGGTGCCACTCTGACCCTGCCGGGTATTGCCGGTATCGTTCTGACCGTCGGTATGGCGGTGGATGCCAACGTGCTGATCTTCTCGCGTATCCGCGAAGAACTGAAAGCAGGGCGCTCGCCTCAGCAGGCGATTCATGAAGGTTACGACCGTGCCTTCCTGACCATTTTTGATGCCAATCTGACCACGCTGATCGTTGCGGTTATTCTCTTTGCCGTCGGTACCGGGCCGGTCAAAGGCTTCGCAGTTACTCTGTCATTCGGCATCCTGACTTCTATGTTTACCGCCATTATGGTGACCCGTGCGCTGACCAACCTGATTTACGGTGGCCGTCGCATTGAGTCTCTGTCCATCGGAGGCAAAGTATGAAAACCATGAATTTCATGAAGTTGCGCCATGTCGCGACCGCCATTTCAGTCACCCTGCTGCTGGTTGCCGTGGTGTCACTGGCCATGCGTGGCATTAACTTCGGCCTCGACTTTACCGGTGGTACTTTGCTTGAGGTTCAGTATGAAACACCTGAATCCACAGAAAGCGTTAAGGCCATTCTTGATGGCGCAGGCTACCGCGATGTGACGGTACAGAACTTCGGTTCTGAAACCGACGTTCTGGTGCGTATGTCAGAGGCTTTCCACGATGGCCTCGGCAATGAAGTGCTTGGGCTGCTGCAGGAAAATGCCGGTGATAACCAGCTGACGCTGATGCGCAGTGAGTTCGTCGGAGCCAGTGTCGGTGAAGAGCTTCGCGACCAGGGCGGTATCGCTCTGCTGGCTGCTCTGTTTGTGGTTATGGCCTATGTTGCCTTCCGCTTTCAGTGGAAGTTCTCTCTGGGCGCGGTACTGGCGTTGTTTCACGATGTGGTGATCATTGTCGGTCTGTTTGCGCTGTTCCAGTGGGAATTTGACCTGAATGTGCTGGCGGCCCTGTTGGCGGTCATCGGTTACTCGCTCAACGATACCATCGTTGTCTATGACCGTATCCGTGAAAACTTCCGCATTGAACGTGTCGGTACACCGATTGATATTATGAATGGTTCACTGACTCAGACCCTGGACCGTACGCTGATGACCTCGGCGACCACGGTACTGGTTCTGGTGGCACTGTTCTTCCTGGGGGGTGACATCATTCATAACTTTGCGTTGGCACTGATCATCGGTGTGGTGGTTGGTACTTATTCTTCCATCTACGTTGCGGCCAATCTTCTGCTGATGCTGGGCATCTGTCGTGAAGACCTGTTGCCACCGGAAGTTGAAGAAGAAGAGAGCGTGCCGTAAAGTACGCAACTGATTGCACGGAGGGCTGGTTTCACATGGGGGAAACCAGCCTTTTTCATAACCTGAACGTCAAGATTATATTGCTTGTTATCAATGACGGTGTTATCAATACTAAAGCTGGACGTCAGGGGCGGGCACCGCTTACTGGCGCGCATTAACTCAGAATCAGCAGGACGGAAACAATAATAATGAGCCGTCAGAATATCGTTGGCACACGCTTCCTGTGTCATGAATTCCCACATACTCATCGCCGGACGCCATTGGCGACGTTACCGGGTGCCTGTCTGAATCCGATTCCTTTTGAACTGGCCATTATGAAAAAGGACAAGGAATGATCATCCGAACCTTACTTGCTCTGACCTTTGCACTTCTCGTTCCTGCGGTTTCTGCTGCTCCTGGTGATCCTGCGCAGAGCCTTGAAGAAAGGCGCATGCAGAAGCTCGAAGACACAGTGATGAACTCGAATCTGCCGCTGGAAAAACGTATCCGTGCGCTGCGAAAAATCCTCAGCGATGAAATGACCGGTGGGCGCATCACCCGTACGTTCTGCCTCTGGGATCCGCTGGGTAAATCCGGCCCGGTAGCATCTACCGCAGATGATCAGAAGCTGCGCTCGCTGCATTACGGCATGGAACTGGAGTTCACCATTTATCAGGATGAACAGGAACTGCTGAAAGACTTTAAAGCCGGTGATACCTGTGATGCGGCCCTGGTGCGGGGACATCAGGCAATCCAGTTCAACCGTTTCTCTGGCACCATTGAAGCTGTCGGGGCTGTGAAAGACCGTAAACAGCTGCAGGTGCTGGTGCAGCTGATGGCAAATCCGAAACTGGCGCCTAAGCTGACCGACGGCGAATACACGGTGCTGGGTGTGGTCAGTTTGGGTGAGAACTATGTTTTTACTAATAGTCGTACACTGAGCAATGTGACGGATCTGCGCGGAAATCGCGTTGGTTATGAGGCTCAATATCCCGAGTACGCGGACCTGATCACCCGCCTGGGCGCGACGCCTGTGCCGGGTACGATGCTTGAAAACGTGCAGAAATTTGCCAAAGGTGAAATCAGCAATATGATCAGTCCCGTTACTGGTTATCTTGTCATGCGTGATGGCGGGAATGAAACCTCAACCGGCATCATCAATACATCACTGGCGACCAGCACCGTACATCTGATTGGTTATGCCGATCGTTTCCCGAAAGGTCTGGCTCAGATCCTGCGTGAAGACTTCCTGTTTAAATTCGACAGCTACACCAATCGTCTTGACCGTGAGATGAGCATCATCCCGGATTCCATGTGGTTGACTCCGGATCCAATCAAAGAGCAACGCCTTGAAGAGCTGATGCAGCAGGTTCGCCTGAAAAAGCGCGGCGAAGAGACGTACGATGCCTTTATGCTGACCCTGCAGCGGAAAATCCGTTGTAAGTTTGACCCGACCCGCGAAGAGTGTCGTAACCCGGTCGAATAAACGCTGTTACTCCAGCGCCTGGCGGGTTAACTGCCGCACGGCGCTGTGCATCATCCTGCGTTCCGCCACAATGCCGTATACTGTCTGCTCCAGCTCGGGTATCTGCCCGACGATGGTCACGCCGTAACGCTGACAGATCTCTTCTGCCACCATCTTTGGCGCAAAGAAATATCCATGCCCCTGGCTACCGAACGCTTTGAGAAGCGCTGAGTCGTCGAACTCCCCAGCAATTCTGACTTTGATCTGCTGCCGTTGCAGCCAGCTGAGCAGGTTGGTTCTCAGAGCTGACGACGTATCGGTGGGCAACAGAACCGGGGCATCCTGCAGGCACTGAGGGAAGGGGGCATGCGGATCGCCCAGCCCTGGTGCGGCAAAGCAGGCCAGTGTAGAACGTGCCAGTACGTGATTGAAGCAGCGGATGTTCATGCCGGCGGGAATCGGACTGTCGGCCAGTACCAGATCCAGCCGGTGTACTGCCAGCTCACCGAGCAGTGAGGTCATCTGCTCTTCACGGCAGACAAGCCGCATGTTCGCTGATTCCTGCAGAGCCGGAGCCAGTAAGCGGTGGGCAATGGACTTGGGGAGGGCATCGACGATACCCACCCGGAGTACTTCGGCACGGCTATCTAGCCCCTGGTGCAGTACTTCCTGCAACTCATCGCCAAGGCGGAAGATTTCCTGACAATATTCCAGAGCCAGCTGACCGGCTTCGGTGAGTTCCAGACCACGCCCGGATTTCCTGAACAGAGCTTCGCCCAGCTCATCCTCCAGCATTTTCAGCTGGCCACTGATGGTCTGTGGTGTGAGGTTCAGCCGCCGGGCAGCATCTTTGATGCTGAGGGATTCGGCAACGGCGTAAAAGTAGCGTAGGTGTTTATAATTCAGACGCATGGTTATGGAAACAAATAGTTCGAAAAATTCGATCTGTTAAAGATAAGTAATTCGAATATTATTTGTCTTTAAGCTTGTCTACAATACGAAGAAACTAACCAAGGAGCGAGTTATGAACCGTCCTGACTATCTGAATGATTCCAACAAAGAACCTGTCGCGCGTAGCATTCCAGCGCAGCAGGACGATTTCCGTCAGACCCACACCATCGGCACTGACGCCAACAAAGTTCTGCGTAATACCTACGCTCTACTGGCGATGACTCTGGTGTTCTCCGGTATTGTGGCGGCTGCATCTATGATGTTTAACGCCCCGCACCCTGGTCTGATTATTACTCTAGTGGGTTTTTATGGCCTGCTTTTCGGTATCGAAAAAACCAAGAACTCTGGCATGGGTCTGGTGCTGACCTTCGCTCTGACCGGTTTTATGGGTTACACCCTGGGTCCGATCCTGAACTTCTATGCTCAGCTGCCTAACGGTACTGGCCTGATTGCAACGGCCATGGGTGGTACTGGTCTGATCTTCTTTGGTCTGTCTTCCTGGGTGCTGGCCACCGGTAAAGATCTGTCCAACTGGGGCAAAACCCTGATGGTCGGTATGATCGTAGCCATTGTGATGATGGTGGCGAACATCTTCCTGCAGATACCGGCTCTGTCGCTGGCGTTCTCTGGCATGCTGATCATTCTGATGTCGGCGATGATTGCGTATCAGACCAGCGCTATCATTAATGGTGGTG
>JBPEXS010000329.1:0-3755 GCA_052031325.1 Thalassolituus sp.
CAGCGGCGCGGCCATCCCAGAACTGACCACCGATAAATCCGGAATAATCATCCTGCTGGCTGTTGAACCGGGTACGGGTGCCGGAGGTGAAATCCGGTATCAGGCTGGCGTACATGGCCGTCGGAGTATTGCGGTCACCGAGTGAAACGTTGTCGTCTCCCAGTGATACGGCACTGACCTGACCTTCATCGTCGGTGCGTGGATCGGTAAAAGCATTTTCAGGCGCATGGCAGGTGGCACAGGCCTGAGTGCGGTTCAGCGACAGACTGGTGTCGTGGAACAGGCTTTCACCGAGGTCAGCTTCCGTCGCAAACACCAGATCGTCTGCCGTATCCCGGTCAGTATCAGCATCGTTTTCCGGGTTATTGGTTCCACCACCGCAGGCCGTCAGCAGGATTACTGCTGACATCATCAGTACGCTATTCAGTTTCATCATTACTCTCTCTTTCGCTCAATGTTTCAATGAGCTCGATCTCAGGCTTATGGCTCTATGGCCATTTCAGCACCATTTCAACTTTTCACCATTCACCATTCATTCCGGCACGCTGTTCAATCAAGGCTTGTAGGGCGAATGTCGGGCGATCTCATTCTCTGGTTTACCACGGACATGACGGAGCGACGTATTTTCTTCGATGCAGAATGGCGGTCACTTGATATATGTCAATAATAATGCAGTTGACAATTATTATCATTAACATTAGTTTCCTTAATAAATTTACACTACCTGAAACCAGGTCATCAGAGGAGTTCTCCCATGCAGCGTTCACGCATTTCTTTGGCCCGCATTCCACTTGCCATAGCGGCCACCAGCCTTCTTGTCGCCTGCGGTGGTGGGTCCAGCAGCAGCGATGACGACACCTCTGGTGGTGGCAGCAGCACCCCCGAGCTGATCAGCATCGAGAACACTCAGAAGGTGGTCGATACCAATGCTGATATTGCCTATGCCCTCTACAGCGATGCAGTGGATACTGCCGAAGATCTGAAAGACGCAATTGATACGTTCGCCGCCAACCCGACTCAGGACAACCTCAACGCTGCCAAAGAAGCCTGGCTGGTAGCCCGTGAGCCATACGGCCAGACCGAGGTGTACCGCTTCCGCCTGAGTCCGATTGATTCCACCGATTACGCATCAGAAGACGGCCCTGAAGGCGATATCAACGCCTGGCCATTAGGTGAAGCCCTGATCGACTATGTTTCCACCAACACCACCGACTTCGGTGATGATCAGATTGGTGTGACCGCCAATGGCGTCGGTATCAACGGCGGTGGTGCCATCACGACCGAGACTGCAGCCAGCAGCTCCGCTTCTGAAAACAGCATCATCGGCAATGTAAACATCACCATTGATGCCGACACCCTGAGCAACACCGCAACCGCCGACGACGAACACGATGTCATTGCCGGTTACCACGCCATTGAGTTCATGCTCTGGGGTCAGGATCTGAAGAACGATACCGAACTGGCTGATCGCACCACCGACGGCACCGACCGTGATGAAGCGGTAAAAGCCTATGAGTCCGGCGGTCAGCGCCCGCTCTCTGACTTCACCGAAGAAACCTACGGCGAGCGCCGCCTGACCTTCCTGCAGGTTGCGGTAGACAAGCTGATTGCAGACCTCGAAGGCGTACGTGATGGCTGGGCGCCGGGTGCCGATTACCGCACCGCCTTCACCACCATTGAAACCGAAGCGGATGCCGTCGAAAAACTGACCGAAATCCTCACCGGTATGGGTACTCTGTCTGAGGGTGAGCTGGCTGGTGAGCGTATGCAGATTGCCTTCAGCGCCAACTCTCAGGAAGACGAACACTCCTGTTTCTCTGACAACACCCACCGCGATATCTGGCTGAACGCTGAAGGTGTCTCAAACAGCTATTACGGTGAATACGCCGGTTACGACAGCGACCTGGATGGCGTGGATGATGAGGGAACTCTGGTGTCCGGTTACGGCCTGGATGACTATCTGGTTGACGCTGGTCTGAGTGATCTCGATGTTCTGGTTCAGGCAGCGCTGACCACGACCGAAACCGCTTATGAAGGCATTGATGAACTGGCCCGCGACGGTATGCCGTTTGACGTACAGATCATGGAAGAGAACCGCGACAGCGACTCACCGGTTTACCAGACCATCATCGCTCTGAATGCTCAGTCTGGCCTGATTGCCGACATCGCCGAAGAACTGGGGCTGGATTCAGACGTGGTTGATGATGACGCCTCTGAGTGTGACACCACCAACCCTAATGAGGAATGTGGCGGTTAATCCGTCACTGGGGTATGAGCCGGTGCACGCCGCTGTCTGCTCTGGTTATCCGCTCTGTGACGGTATTGAGCAGCAGCCTGCTACTCAGTGCCTGTAGCCCGACGGAGATACCGGCAGTACTCGACAGTGAGCGTTTACCCGCGGGAACTGCCAGCGTATCGCAATGGCCGAAGGTCAGCTTCGACCGCCTGGTCAAAAATCTGCCTGAAGCACAGAAGCCCGACTTTTATGCCGGGCGTGCGCTCGCGGTGCAGCCCTGGATCAAGGCTCCGACAGCGACCGATGCCCGTGACGGTCTGGGGCCGCTGTTCAATGCCCGCTCCTGCATCGCCTGCCACAAAAACGGTGGGCGTGGTGACATACCTGCCGATGATTCAGAGCCGCTGTTCAGCGGCTTTGTACGTCTGAGCCTGCCGGGCGGGCATCCTGCCACCGGTGTATTGCCCGAACCCACCTACGGTGACCAGCTACAGGGGCAAAGCACCTCGCTGTTGAACCAGCTTAACCAGCGCGGAGAAGATCCGCTCCCAGCTGAAGCTCAGGTCTATGTGCAATGGCAGGAGCACACCTTCACCTATCCGGATGGCACTGAGGTCATACTGCGCAAACCAGAGCTGGATCTGCGCGAGCTGGGTTATGGCCCGTTACACCGCGATACTCAGTTCAGTCTGCGTCTGGCGCCCGCGATTCACGGTGCGGGTCTGATCGACCAGATCGCGGATGCCGATATCAGCGCTCTTGCCGATCCGGATGATGAAGATCAGGACGGCATCAGCGGTCGCATCAACCGCGTCTGGAATCCGCAGACTCAGCAGTTGGAACCGGGCCGCTTTGGCTTTAAAGCCAACCGTCCGGACCTGACCACCACCGTCGCTGCGGCCTTTGCCGGTGACATCGGCATCAGCAACCCGCTGTTCCCGGCGCAACCCTGTACTGACCTGCAGAGCACCTGCAACGCCGAACCCGATGGCAACAATGCTGATGGCTTTGAGTTACCGCAGGATCTGCTGGAACTGGTGGTGCATTACAACCGCAACCTCGGTGTACCCGTGCGCACCGTCCCTGCCGATAACGCAGGCCGCAGCCTGTTCTATGAAACCGGTTGTGCCGCCTGTCACCAGCCTTCATACGTCACCACTGACCAGGGGCCTGAGCATCTGAGTGGCCAGACCATCTGGCCCTTCAGTGATTTCCTGTTGCATGACATGGGCCCGGGTCTGGCAGACAACCGCCACGACTTTGATGCCAGCGGTTCAGAATGGCGCACCGCGCCCTTGTGGGGTGTTGGCCAGTACAAAGCCGTCAATGGCCACGCGTTTTATCTGCACGATGGCCGTGCACGCAGTATTGAAGAAGCCATTCTCTGGCACGGCGGCGAAGCCACTGCGGCCAAAGACCGTTTTACCTTGCTGTCCGCCGACGGGCGTAAATCCCTCCTGACCTACGTGAGCAGCCTATGACGAAAGCACTTCCTTCTCTGTCACGTCGCCGCTTTCTC
>JBPEXS010000033.1:0-4055 GCA_052031325.1 Thalassolituus sp.
AATGGCATCTCCTTTTTTCACCGCCAGCCGAGCTGTGACAAGAAGTGTGAAGATGCCAACCATGTCCGTTGGTAATGGTTTTGCTAATGATACTTATTTCTATTTTAGTGATCTACTGATAACCCGTTTACTGTTCAGCGGGTCTGTAATGAAGCGTCTACAGGCCGGGCGCCTCAATTTAGACCGGCTTAAAATCAGATCAATTTCAGGGTAAAGTGTGAGCATTGCAGAATAATAACAACCGGCTCAGCCGGAACTTCCCGACTGAACTGACCGGGGCCTGGAGCTGTTTATGAGTAACCGAGCAACCCGTTTAACCATTCCGGATGAAATACGTCACCTGACAAGGGCTCCCGCCCTCGCCTGGCCGACGATTTGTCTGTTTTTTGCGGCCACCGCACTCTATGCCACCGGTATGATCTCCGGCCTGACGGGCGTGTTACCCGCCTGGGCGGCTGTGGCAATGAATGCTATTGCGGTGTTCTGGTTTTTTACCGTGATGCACGATGCCGCGCATAACTCCGTCAGTACCAACCGTACAATCAATGACACCTTCGGCCAGATGTCAGCCTTTGCCTTCTCAGTATGGCCGGTCTACAAAGCGTTCCGCTTTGTGCATATGCAGCATCATCGATTTGCCAACGCGGATGATGATTCAGACCCTGACCGTTACTGTGGCAACGGCCCTAAATGGCAGTTGCCACTGCGCTGGGTCACCATGGATTTCAAATACTACGTCTGGTATCTGTCACGCCTGACGAGCCGGCCGAAGAAAGAACAGATCAACACGCTGGGCGTCATGGCAGCTGCCTCAGCCTTTCATGGTGCGATTATTCTTATGGGGTTCGGGCTTGAATGGCTGCTGTTTTTCTTTCTTCCGGCCCGTATAGCAATTGTCTTTCTGGCCTTTGCCTTCGACTACCTGCCTCATACGCCTTACAAATGCACTCAGGAAGATAACCCGTGGCAGGCCACCAGTAACCGCATGGGTTTTGAAGCGGTGTTGACTCCGGTTCTGTTGTACCAGAACTACCATCTGGTGCATCACCTGTACCCTCTGGCACCCTTCTACCGCTATATCCGGCTGTGGAAAATGGCTGAACCGTACCATCTGTCGAATGACCCTTTACTGGTGTCACTGACGGGGAAAGAACTGAACCAGAGCGCAGCATCTGACAGCTCAGCACAGACAGGGTGAGAAAGTATTACGGTGGGAGTGCTAACTCAGGCGAACAGGCCGGGCTCGCGCTCCAGCTTTACTCCGAAGGTATCCCACACCGATTGCTGAACTCTGGATTCCAGCGCCAGGACATCCTGCAGAGACGCCCCCTCAGAGGCCGTTAACACCAGCGCCTGCTTTTCGTACATGCCGACCGGGCCAAAGGAAGCGCCTTTATAGCCGCACTCCTGAATCAGCCAGCCTGCCGCCAGCTTGGTGCCTTTTGCCTGGGGATAAACCGGCATTTCCGGGTATTCAGCTTTCAGTGCTGCGACGTGCTCATCCGCCACCAGTGGGTTCTGAAAGTAGGAACCGGCGTTGGGGATCTGTGCTGGATCAGGGAGTTTCGAGCGTCGTACCGAGACCACTTGATCAATCAGTAATTGTGGGGTTAGTGAGTGGGCATCCAACTGATTCAGCGGTGCATAAACCAGAACAGGATCAAAGCGGGTCTGGAGGCGGAAGCAAACCCGAAGTATCACAAAATCGTTTTTGAGTTCGCCTTTGAATACCGAGTCACGATAGCCGAACCGGCACTCTGCGGAACTTAGGGTCCGCAACTGACGCGTACTGAGCTGGTAACCTGTAACGCTGTCGATGAATGAACCGACCTCAACACCGTAAGCACCGATATTCTGAATGGGAGCAGCGCCCACACTGCCCGGAATCAACGCCAGGTTTTCCAGTCCGTGTCCAAATTCAATACTGCGGCTTACCCAGTCATGCCATAAAACCCCGGCATCCACTTCGACCAGAACCTCTTGTTCCGATCTGCGGATTTCTCGTAGGGCTTTTGCCTGCGAATGGATAACCAGAGCATCAACCTGCTCGCCGAGAAGAACATTACTGCCACCACCCAGAACTTTCAGAGGTATCGCCTGTTGCTCAGCGAAGGCCTGCAGGCGCATGACGTCCGCAAGAGAGTGAAAGGTACTGAAATAACGAGCCACCCCAGGCAGCCCCAGGGTATTCATTGCCTGCAGGCTGATGTTCTGCAGTATCTCTGAATGAGCGGCAGGCTCAGTCATCCAGACGGGCCCGGATGTCTGTAATCAGACCAGCGCAGGCATCTTCCACCAGATTCAGAACATGCTGAAAACCGGATTCACCACCGTAATACGGGTCAGGTACTTCCTGATCGGTGTAGCCATGGCCAAACTCACGTAGAAACAGCTTAGGCGGTGTACCACCACAGACACGGTGCATGGCTTTGAGGTCTTTGAGGTTGCTGGCATCCATGGCCAGCAGGTAATCGTATTCATGAAAGTCACGGTCGTTGACCTGACGCGCTTTCAGACCCGAGATATCCACACCGCGCAGTTGCGCCGCATGCTGTGACCTGGGGTCAGGTGCACGACCTATATGCCAGCTGGCGGTGCCGGCTGAATCCACTTCGACTCTGTCTTCCAGCCCTTCTTCTTTGAGCAGCGACAGCATGACGCCGTGCGCGGTAGGTGATCGACAGATGTTGCCCAGACAAACAAACAGGACACGTATCATGACTGGTTCTGAGATGCTCCACGGGCTTTTTCGAGTTTTTCGTCTTCGGACATACGACGGGCTTCATCGACTAACATCACGGGAACACCATCACGGACCGGGTAGGCCAGTCCATCAAAGGTACACAGCAGCTCTGCAGCGTCTTTTTCGTACTTGAGTTTACCTTTGCACTGTGGGCAGACCAGTAAGCTCAGAAGTTGTTTATCCATGGTGTTTCCCAATTTGTTGCAGGAGTTGATCGATGGCCGTCGCGGCCTTTGATGTTGGTACCGCACAGACCTTCAGGTACCAGCAGTTTTCCAGGATGCTGGCTGGAAAATCCAGACATTTCACCCAGTCCTTTTCAGTCATTATGACAGGCGCAGCGTCTGCCATCATCAGGTCTGAGGGTAAAAAAGAGTGATGGTCGGCAAATGGATGACCATTCACAGCACAACCCAGCTCAGTCAATGTGGTGAAGAAGCGTTCAGGGTTGCCAATACCGGCAACGGCGTGAACCGTCTGGCCAGCAAAGTGGTCCGGATTAACCTTCTGACCGCTGGCACAGTGAACCAGAGCTTCGGGGGCGACCCGGTAATCTCTGCCGTTCACAAGGTGCAGATCGACGCTGGCGGCACGACGGACCGGCTCCCTCAGGGGGCCAACTGGCAGCAGCCAGCCGTTGCCAAATCCGCGGGTGGCATCACTGACCAGTATTTCAGCGTCTCTGGCCATGGCGTAGTGTTGAAGGCCGTCATCTGAGAGTACAAGGTCGGCCTTTCCACTAAGGCTATTCACCGCCCTGGCCCGCTTAGGATCAACGACGACCGTCAGCCCCTGACGGGCCAGCATGGCAGGTTCATCGCCGCACTCATGTGGACAGGTCACCGCCCCCACCGTCAGGGGGTATTGGTCAGACTGACCACCATAACCGCGGGAAACCACGGCAACGCGCAATCCCAGATCAGCGGCCCTTTGGGCAAGGTAGCTGATGAGCGGTGTTTTACCGGTGCCACCGACACTGATATTGCCGACCACGATAACCGGTGGGCCTTCGCCACTGGCTGGACGTATCCGGTAATAAACCCGACGGATAACACTGATCAGAGTAAACAGCAGCCAGAGCGGCAGCAGCCAGAGATTCCCCCAGGCAGAACCGTACCAGTTACGTTCAATACGCTGGGCGAGTCGCTGCCCCAGGCTCACTGATTGTCTGCCTCGGTTGAGCCCTCGGCAGCTGCAGGCCCAGAACCATGTTCAGGACCACCCTCAGTGAACTGCAGCTGATGCAACTCCGCATAGGCGCCGCTCTTACTCAACAGCTCCGTATGGCTGCCCTGTTCGACCACCTGCCCGG
>JBPEXS010000330.1:0-1609 GCA_052031325.1 Thalassolituus sp.
CGATATTCCCGGAGGTGGCCTGTTGCTGTCGGCGTTGGGCGATTTTCTGACCAGTGGATTTAATCGCTGGCCAGGGCTTTACCCAGGTGCTCCCGGCCTGCTGGAAATTGAGAAAGCGGCACTTAACTGGCTGTGTCGTATGTTCGGTATGACCACCCATGCTGCTGGTTTCTTTACCTCTGGCGGATCGCTCGCCAACTTCTCAGCCGTGCACATTGCGCGGGTTGACCGGCTCACGGCTGCGAACTCTGCAACGGCCGTGATTTATACCAGTGATCAGTGTCACCACTCGGTCGTCAAAGCTGCGCGGATGGCAGGTTTTTATGATCATCAGATCAGGATACTGCCGACGGATGAGCAGGGGCGTACAGACCTGCAGGCCTTATCGTCTCAACTTTTCTCCGACCAGCAGGAAGGGCGATTGCCTTTTATGCTGATTGCCAGTGCCGGCAACACGCGTACGGGCGCAGTGGATGACCTGCAGGGGATGCGAATGCTGGCGGATCAATCCGGTTGCTGGCTCCATGTCGATGCTGCCTGGGCGGGTTCATTCATGCTGACCGAACGCGGCAAAGCTCTTATGGCCGGAATCGGCCAGGCGGACTCCATCACCATTGATCCGCACAAAGCCTTGTGGACGGCATGGGGCAGTGGGGCCTTACTGGTGAATGACGCCTCGACCCTGAAACCCGCGTTTGATGTCGATGCTGATTATCTGCCCTTTGCCGATGCCGAAGAGCTGATGCTCAATCCATCGGTGATTTCACCTGAATTGTCGCGCAATGCCCGTGGCCTGCAACTCTGGTTGCCGCTAAAACTGGCGGGAGAGCAGGCCTTTATCCATTGCCTGAATGAAAAGCTGGATCTGTGTGAGCAGGCCGTCAGTGTTTTAAAAACAACGCCGGGCATTCAGGTTGCAGACTGGCCAATACTGGGCATCTGTTGTTTCACGTTTGAAGATCTGGCTACGCCAGAACACCCCAATATCGCCATCGCTAATCAGAACACTCAGGCATTGATCGACCGGGTGAATGAGGATGGTCGCGTCGTTATTTCTGGGGCTCACCTGCACGGGCGTCTCTATGCCCGTCTTGCTCCACTGCAATTCAAAACCCACAAGCAACATGTTGACCTTGCGCTCAGTCTGATTGCAGACGCTGCGCAGTTTTTACAGAGCCAATCCGATAAAACGGGGCAGGCTCAAAAAAGCACACAATGACCGCCTCAGACATTCAGGCGGTAAATACCCCAAAAACAACCCATGGTCTGCGGGTTGCAGAGGTAACCACAGCGGCGCAGTTGACTGCCTTTGTGGATCTGCCCTGGCAGTTGTACCGGCATGACCTTTTGTGGGTGCCGCCATTGAAAAGTGAGGTCGCCTTTAAGCTGAACCGGGCAGAGCACCCGTATTATCAACATGCAGATATGACGATGTTTCTGGCCACCCGACAGGGGCAGGCCGTTGGCCGGATTGCCGTCTGTGTGAATCATAATCACAATGCCTTCCATCAGGAAAAAACGGCATTCTTTGGTTTCTTTGAATGCATTCAGGACACCACGGTATCTTCTGCACTGTTTAACGCTGCAGAAGGCTGGGTAGCAGAACAGG
>JBPEXS010000331.1:0-1902 GCA_052031325.1 Thalassolituus sp.
TGCCGCCGGCAAAGGCCCCTGCAAACTGGCAGGTTGAAAAAATACCCATGGCGCTGCCACGCGATCCGGCCGGGGCAATCTTACTCAGCCAGGAAGGCAGGCTCGCTTCCAGCAGGTTGAAACCCCAGAAGTAAATCACTAGCAGAATTACCCAATGCCACACGGCCGCAGCGCCCCCCATCAGCAGCATGGCCACGGCCAGTAACAGGGCGCCGGTAGCCACAATGGGCTTCATTTGCTTTTTCTTTTCAGCAACGATGATCAGCGGCACCATCAGTATAAAAGAGACGACCAGCACCGGCAGATACAGCCAGCTGTGCTGGGTTACCGGTAGCCCAGCTGCGGCCAGATGACCGGGTACCGCTGAAAAGATCACTACCATCAGGGCATGCAGCAGGAAAACGCCGCTCATCAGCGGCCACATTGCAGGATTCTTCAGCTGATTCATCACATCCGGTAGGGCAGCGGATGCATCACGGTGTCTGCGTTGCTGTGGTGTTGGCAGTGTCATAACAATGCCGATACCGATCAGAGCCAGCACAGAGGTCACAACGAAAATACTGGTCAGGCCTCCGACAGCCGCCAGGGCAGGGCCAAGAATCAACGCCGCTGAGAACGACAGGCCGATACTGGCACCTATGGTGGCCATGGCCTTCATACGGTTTTCTTCGCGGGTCAGGTCAGTGGCCAGCGCCATAATGGCACTGGCAATGGCACCACAGCCCTGTAACGCACGTCCGGCGATGACGCCCCAGACACTGTCAGCGCTCGCAGCCAGCAGGCTGCCAGCGGCGAAAATCAGTAGTCCACCGATAATGACCGGCTTGCGGCCAATACGGTCTGAGAGAGCACCTGCGGGAATCTGCAGCAGCGCCTGGGAGAGTCCATAAATGCCGAGAGCGAGGCCTAGCAGCTGAGGTGTCGCGCCGCTCAGCTGTATGCCCTCGATCATCATCACGGGCAGTACCATAAACAGACCCAACATCCGGAATGCGTAGAGACTGGCCAGCGACATGACGGCCCATTTCTCGTTTACCGGATGAGATGTATCAATGCCTGTCATATGTATTCAGTAGGGGTTACGGAGGGCGCAGTCTACCAGATTTCAGCTATGCTGGTTGTGCATTCCGTAGTTACATAAGTTCACTGGTCTTTTAAGTGGACATAAGTAGAATGAAAGAGCTGTCCGCGCGACAACTCAGGCAAGGGCAATAACAAAGGATGCGCAACCATCATGAATAAGGACGATCACCAGCTCGAAAAGAAAATTCTTCTGTTCGGCCATCAAAGTCTGCAGATTACTCTGCTCAACGGATACATCAGTCAGTTTACCGGCATTAACTCAGAACCCGTGGATGGAAACCACTGGAACTCAGTGTATGACACCGGCACGCATTACCTCGCTCTGATTGATGTCAGTGAAGGTACACCAGAGAAAATAGTCCCACTGCTGGACCACCTCTGTGACCAGGACGCCGATATCACCGTAGCCTTCTTTAACGTCACCGATAACACCGAGGTCGAACAGCTCATCCTCTGGCCTATGGTTAAAGGCGTATTCTACCGCGAAGGTTCTCAGGAGCACCTCTGCCGTGGAATCCAGGGCATTTTTGACGGTGAATTCTGGCTACCACGCCAGCTGATGGGTGAGTATCTGGAGCGCACGCGCCAGCGACCACGTCATCACGATGAGGCGAACATTCTTACCCGCCGGGAAAAGCAGATCCTGCAGTATACGGCCACAGGTGCCACCAATACTCAGATTGCTCAGGCGCTGAATGTGAGCATGCATACCGTTAAAACGCACATCTACAATCTGTTCCGGAAGATTGGTGTGAGCAACCGTGTGCAGGCGATCAACTGGGCCAAAGAGAACCTGGCCGATCTTGAGCGCGAAGGCGA
>JBPEXS010000332.1:0-5046 GCA_052031325.1 Thalassolituus sp.
AACCGTTGGATTCGGTGATTTCAGACACCACACGAACGGTGTACGGGAATTCTTCCTGAGTTGGCATCATGGCCTGAACACCACGACGGGCCAGACGACCGTGACCGATTTCACGACGACCTGGAGAGCCCATGCGACCCGCTTCACCAACAGAGAATGGCGGGAAGTTGTAGTGGAACAGGAACGGATCGGTCTGAGTACCGTGCAGGAAGTCGATCATTTGTGCGTCACGGGCAGAACCCAGAGTGGTCGCAACGATGGCCTGAGTTTCACCACGGGTGAAAATCGCAGAACCGTGGGTGGTCTTTAGAACACCGGTTTCGATGGTCAGAGGACGAACGGTGTCGTTGTCACGACCGTCGATACGTGGCTGACCTTCGATCACGCGGTTACGGACCACTTCGTACTTCAGCTCGCCAACCATCTCAGCGATTTCATCAGCACTGAAGCCTTCTTCGCCTTCAGCAGCCGCCAGCTGTTCAACAGCTGCCGCTTTCACTTCATCCAGCTTGGCGTAACGCGCCATCTTGTCAGAAATGGTGTAAGCCTCACCGATACCGGCAGCAGCAGCGTCTTTAACGGCACTATAGAGTGCTTCGTTACGTGCTTCAGCAGCCCAGTCCCAACGCTGCACACCCAGTTCTTCAGTCCACTCGCTGATGGCGGTGATGGCACTCTGGAACGACGTGTGCGCGAACAGAACAGCGCCCAGCATTTCGTCTTCGGTCATTTCGTCGGCTTCGGACTCAACCATCAGCACGGCGTCTTTGGTACCGGCTACCACCATGTCCAGCAGGGATTCTTCCAGCTGCTCATCGGTCGGGTTCAGTACATAACCGTCTTCTTCAAAGAAACCGACACGGGCTGCACCGATAGGACCGTTAAACGGTACACCAGAAACAGCGAGAGCGGCAGAAACAGCGATCATGGCGCAGATGTCTGGATCAATACCTTTTTCAGACGCCATAACGGTCGGAATTACCTGAACTTCATTCAGGAAACCTTCCGGGAACAGAGGGCGGATAGGACGGTCGATCAGACGTGACGTCAGGGTTTCTTTCTCAGAAGGACGACCTTCACGCTTCAGGTAACCACCCGGGATACGGCCCGCAGCGTACATCTTTTCCTGATAGTGAACCGACAGTGGAAAGAAGTCCTGACCTGGCTTAGTGGTTTTAGACGCGACAACGGTCGCCAGAACCTGGGTCTTGCCGATGGTTGCGAGAACCGCACCGTCTGCCTGACGGGCGATACGGCCGGTTTCGAGAGTGACGGTCTGGCCGCCGAATTCAAAGGTTTTTGTCTTGGCAACAGGGATATTGCTCATTCAATATTTCCTTATTCTTGCGTTGGTATTATTGGATGTCCCCTGCCCTACTGCCGGTGCTTCTAAGCATTGACCTTCATCCGTTATGGCAGAAGATAAATGGTTAGAAGCACCACCGTGTACATTCACGGGGTTGGCACCACAGCATTACAGGTTGTACAGAGGAGTCTTGAAATAACCGGAGTTGCAGAAGCAACTCCAGAAATAACAAGAGCCGCATAAGCGGCTCTGGGGGTCTGTTGACACTGATCTAACCAGCACTGTTACAGTCTGAAAAGATTTCAGGCAAGGCGCTACGAGTGAGACATAGCCAGCTATGTGAACGAGTTGCAACGCAGTATGAAGAGTTTTCAGACGTAACCCAGAGGGCTGAGGCTGGTTTCTTCCATACACTTCGTTTCTCGTCATTCATTTAGCCCGCTAATATCAATCCTCGTGCCTTGGTCTGAAAAAAACCAGCACTCAGCAGTACTGGTTCTATCAGTATCAACAGGCCCCTTGGCATCTTAGCGACGCAGACCCAGCTTCTTGATCAGCTCCAGGTAACGGTTCGCATCTTTACCTTTCAGGTAATCCAGCAGCTTACGACGCTGGTTAACCATACGGATCAGACCGCGACGGGAGTGGTGATCTTTCTTGTTGGTTTTGAAGTGTTCCTGCAGACCATTGATGTTGTAGGTCAGCAGAGCCACCTGAACCTCAGGAGAACCAGTGTCGCCTTCAGCAGTCTGAAACTCTTTAACGAGTTCCGCTTTTTTCTCAGCAGAGAGAGCCATATTTCTTACTCCAGTGAATGTGCATGAGATCACATCACCACCGTGCACATTTACAGTGGCATGCGTACTGCCGGACGGCAGTGTTTACCCGTCCGCGATCAAGCGTAGCAGAGATTTAAAGTGTCACCTGCAACAGTCTGACCGGCCGGATGGCCCCGTCTTCGATACGGCCTATGCCGATCAGCTCACGAAGCCCGGATTCAACGGCCCATAATTGTACAGAAGGGCTGTCCTGTAAGCCAGTTTTTATACGCTGCCCCTGCAGAAGTCGTAAGGCATCTGAACGGCTGACAGCCACTTCTGGCCAGTGATCCGGTAACGCCGTAGCAGCAGGCAGCAGCAGTGCATCCAGTGCGTCCATACCTTCAGCTTCCGCCAGGGCCTCCAACGATTCTAGGCTGTGCATCTGGCCACTGTGAAATGGTGCAGAAAAGGTCCGGTGCAGGCGGCTGACATAGGCACCGGTTCCCAGGCCGCGGCCAATATCCTCGACCAGGGTTCGGATATAAGTCCCTTTTGAACAGCGTACACTCAGATCAAGCGTGCTATCTGTGTGGCTATTCAGAGTGAGGGTATGGATCGTGATCACCCGCCGCTTCTTTTCAGCAACGGCTTTCATCTCATCCTGAGACATGCCCTGACGTGCCAGTTCATAGAGTGGCTTACCGTTCATTTTCAGGGCCGAGAACATCGGCGGCACCTGCTCAACAGGACCGGTGAAACGTGTGACCACTGAGGCCAGTGTGGATTCTGAAAGTTCTGGCACTGGGAGGCTTTCGATAACTTCCCCTTCGGCATCACCGGTAGACCTGACTTCGCCCAGTGTAGCGGTGGTGTCATAGCCTTTGTCGGCATCAAGAAGGATCTGCGAGAACTTAGTGGCTTCGCCCAGACAGACAGGCAGTACACCGGTTGCCAGTGGATCAAGGGCACCGGTATGCCCTGCCTTATTGGCGTTGAACAGTCGCTTAACGCGCTGCAGCACCTGATTTGAAGACAGGCCAATGGGTTTATCAATAACCAGAATACCGCTGATATCGCGGCCTTTACGACGTCTTGCCATACCCGATGAGATTATTGACCGGGTTTTTCTGAACGGTCTTCAGAACTGTCATCAGAAGGATCTTCCACAGAGCCGTCTTTGGCACGGGCTTCGCGGATCAGGCCAGTCAGATAATGGCCGCGCTCCAGCGTTTCGTCGTAATGGAATCGCAATTGCGGGGTAAATCGAATCTTCAGCATGGCAGCCAGTTCAGAGCGCAGGTAACCCGCGGCTTCGTTAAGAATACGGCTGGTATTCTTGCGGATATCGGCATCGGTCTCACCCTTGGCACCCATCACCGTGAAATACACATCGGCGTAACCCAGGTCTTTGGACACTTTCACATCATTGATGGTGACCATTCCCAGCTTCGGGTTTTTCATTTCAAACTGAATCAGACTGGCGAGCTCACGCTGAATCTGTTCACCCAGGCGGGAGGTTCTGCTGAAATCTTTAGGCATATTAATTACCAGAAAATAAATGCCCGCCCGGTCATAGACACGGGCGGGACAAGAGAACTCTGACAGACTGCAGGCCGTTGGCCTGCAGTCATGTCATCAGAGGGTACGTGCGACTTCTTTAACGTCGAAGACTTCGATCTGGTCGCCCGCACGGACGTCCTGATAGTTCTTCACGCCGATACCACAGTCCATGCCGTTGCGAACTTCCTGTACGTCATCCTTGAAGCGACGCAGGGATTCCAGCTCGCCTTCGTAGATGACCACGTTTTCGCGCAGAACACGGATTTTCTTGCTGCGGTACACAGTACCTTCGATCACCATACAGCCGGCGATCTGACCGAACTTCGGTGAGTTGAACACTTCACGCACTTCAGCAATACCAACGATCTCTTCACGCAGCTCAGGTGCCAGCAGACCAGCCATGGCCTGTTTCACATCGTCGAGCAGGTCGTAGATCACGCTGTAGTAACGCATATCCACACCATTGCCTTCGACCACTTTACGCGCAGCGTTATCGGCACGCACGTTAAAGCCAAACATCACCGCGCCAGAAGCAACGGCCAGAGTCGCATCGGTTTCGGTGATACCACCAACACCAGAGGATACGACGTTAACCTTAACTTCGTCGGTTGCCAGCTTCTGCAGTGAGCTGACGATGGCCTCGAGAGAACCGCGCACGTCGGCCTTCAGGACCACATTCAGAGATGCTACAGCCCCTTCACCCATGCCTGAGAAGAGTGCATCAAGCTTAGCTGCCTGCTGGCGCTGCTGATGCTGCTCTTTCAGCTTGGTCTCACGGAACTCGGCCACTTCACGGGCTTTCTTCTCAGACTCAACCACCATGAACTGGTCACCGGCATCCGGCGTACCACTCAGACCCAGGATCTCAACCGGGATCGACGGGCCGGCTTCGTTGGTCTGTTTGCCGTTTTCATCCAGCAGTGCACGGGCACGGCCGTAGAAGGTACCCGCCAGGACGATATCGCCTTTTTTCAGTGTACCGTTCTGCACCAGCAGGGTTGCAACCGGACCACGACCTTTATCCAGTCGGGATTCAACAACAACACCCTGACCCGGGCCATCGAAGTGTGCTTTCAGCTCAAGCAGTTCAGCCTGCAGCAGCACTGCTTCCAGCAGCTCATCAATACCCTGACCTGTGTGTGCAGAAACCGGGATAAACGGAACATCACCGCCCCAGTCTTCCGGAATCACATCACGGGCAGACAATTCGTTTTTAACACGGTCCGGATCGGCGGCTTCTTTATCCATCTTGTTGATGGCAACCACAATCGGTACGCCCGCCGCTTTGGCGTGCTGCACGGCTTCCTCTGTCTGTGGCATCACGCCGTCATCGGCGGCAACCACGAGGATCACAACGTCTGTCGACTGAGCACCACGGGCACGCATGGAGGTAAACGCCGCGTGTCCCGGTGTATCCAG
>JBPEXS010000333.1:0-1917 GCA_052031325.1 Thalassolituus sp.
ATCAGTCCCGCTGCCGGTGGCTTACGGCTGACCGCAGAAGCCATCAAGGCGGTAAAGACCGGGCTCAGCGACATGATCAGGGCGCCGTTCATGGCAGAGGTGAGCTGCAGGCCGGTAAACAACCCCAGATTCAGGCCACCGGCGCCGATGATGCCGACACAGGCCGCCAGCAGAAAGTGCACTGGAGCCAGTGGTGGATAGCCGGAGCGCTTCATAAAAAACAGGTACGGCAGCAGACAGACACTGGCCACGGCAAAACGCCAGAACGCCAGAGAATAGGGGTGCATCTCGTCCAGCACGGGTTTGGCAATGGGGAACACGCTGCCCCACACGGCGGTACACACCAGCATCAGTAAAACAGCAGGCAGCAGCGAAGGTGAAGTTGGAGATGAAGGCACAGAGGGAGCGTTCATAGGAATTCCGGGCGATGGTAAGCAGCGACTGTATCCCCGTATGCTGCTGCATAAAAGCAGCCCCGGGGCGGAAACACTGATCCGTCGGTGGAATGATCTGCCGGGCGATGTGTTGGCGGAGTTATTCTGCGGTTATTTTATGAACCATTTTCTGACTCAGTCGTCAGTGTTGTTGCCACCTGAAATAACTGACTCAGACCAGAACAGATCTGGCATTTCAGGGCCGAGGATATTGACTTTCAGCGGCCATTCAACGAAGGTGTGCGACTCAGATTCAAACGCTTGTTCGAATATTTATCAGTTGTTCGTAACGGGTGTTGATTCCCAACTGGCATCTGCTCACTGCAGCAGGATCAGCCAACCACTAACCACCATGTGGAGAAGAGTTGATGATTTACGAAGGTAAAGCCATCACGGTAAGCATGATCGAAGACGGCATCGCCGAACTCAAATTCGATCTTCAGGGCGAATCCGTTAACAAATTCAACCGCGTCACGCTGGACGACCTCAAAGCCGCCGTTGCTGCCATCTCAGGCAACAGCGATGTAAAAGGTGTTCTGGTTTCCTCTGGCAAAGCCGTATTCATTGTCGGTGCTGACATCATGGAATTCGGCGCCGCCTTCCAGGGCAGCGAAGAAGACATCGCCAGCTGGGCGCTGGAATCCAACCAGATCTTCAATGCCATTGAAGACCTGCCAGTTCCGACCCTGACGGCCATCAACGGCATCGCTCTGGGTGGTGGTTTTGAAATGTGTCTGTCGACTGACCTGCGTGTTATGTCTGACAAGGCCAAAGTCGGTCTGCCAGAAGTGAAACTGGGCATCATGCCTGGCTTCGGTGGTACCGTTCGTCTGCCACGCGTCATCGGTGCCGACAACGCCATCGAATGGATCTGCATGGGCAACGAAAACCGTCCTGACAAAGCACTGAAAGACGGTGCGGTTGACGCAGTCGTTGCTGCTGATGCGCTGCGCGATCAGGCGATTGCCATGCTGAAATCTGCGATTGCTGGTGAGATCAACTGGCAGGCACGTCGCGAAGAGAAGAAATCTCCGCTGAAACTGGATGCCCTTGAGCAGATGATGGCGTTCGAAACCGCGAAAGGTTTCGTTGCCGGTCAGACCAAAGGTCACTACCCAGCGCCTCTGACTGCCATTGGTTCTATGCAGAAAGCCGCCGGCATGGGCCGTGACGGTGCTCTGGAAGTCGAAGCCAAAGGTTTCGCCAAGCTGGCCAAGACCACTGAGTCTGCCGCTCTGATCGGTCTGTTCCTGAACGACCAGCTGCTGAAGAAAAAAGCCAAGCAGTACGACAAGATCGCCAAGCCTACCAATAAAGCCGCCGTACTGGGCGCGGGCATCATGGGCGGCGGTATCGCTTACCAGTCTGCCCTGAAAGGCACCCCGATCATGATGAAAGACATCGCGGAAGCGGGTCTGGAACTGGGTCTGTCTGAAGCCAACAAGCTGCTGTCCAAGCGCGTTGAAAAAGGCAAGATGAAGCC
>JBPEXS010000334.1:0-1367 GCA_052031325.1 Thalassolituus sp.
ACGGCGATGCTGGTCTCAGGCTGCCTGATGGAGGCCAGCTTCTGGCCGTCAATGGATAAGGCCAGGTCAAAATCAGCGGCTTTCAGCTCAATCATATTGGGGTTGGTGATATCGACATCGACCAAGAGAGTCACATCGGTCAAGGACAGAGAGCTGAGTGATACGCCAGAGACCTTTGCGTCGGGTTTCTGCATTTCAACCAGATTCTGTACTGAAGCACAGCCGGTAAGAATGACAGCCCATAAAACCAAGATTGAACGAATGAAATAAGAAGACATGCTGACCCCCTGATAAATGCACGGGAGTCTAGCATGCCATGAGCGGAGGGCGACGATAGCGTCAGATTTTTTTCAGGTGCTTCTCAAGCGCAGAGTCCAGCGGGATACCACTTGAGTTCAGAACACCCGCAAGCCCCTGATACCAGCCGATCAGCATCAGCAGTTCGATCAGCAGTGGCTCGCTGTAATGATCTTTCAACGCATTCCAGGTTGCGTCATCGACCAGACTGTTGGCGATAAAAACCGTCACAGGCACGGATGATCAAACTCTGCCGCTCACTCCAGCCCTCTGCATCAGCCCCGTGAGGAATCCGGCGTATTTCATCAGCCGTCAGCCCGGCACGCATACCGATGTCTACGTGCTGCCCCCATTCATAGCGGGAGCGACAAAGCCAGGCAACGCGCAGAATCGCCAGCTCAGTGTCACGACGTTCCAGCTTGCCATAAGGCATCAGCCGCGCCGCGTAAAACAACATACCGTGGAAAATGCGCATGTTGTGCATCATCAGAGTCCACAGGTTGGCTGCGTTGAGTTTGCCAATACGCTCAATGCCGATCAGAAACAGCTTTTTGATGAACCCCGGGTTGCTCTCAGTAACCGGGGCGATACGCCGTTCAGGAGGCAGTTGCCAGCCGTCATCCGGCATCAGTTCTTGGTGCTGCATATTGACTCCTGATTACACCGGGAAGTGCTTGTTCAGCCAGTCGGTCTGGAAACCGACAACCTTTTCAAACCATTCACCCACGTAAATATCAAAGTGGCCGGTATCCAGCTCTACCAGAGTGCCCTGTAAAAGTTGCTTAGCGTATTTAATGGCTGGACCAACCGGAGCTACCGTATCTTTCAGACAGGCAATCACCAGAGTCGGGCATGTTACCTTTCTCGCACTCATGCCCGGGAAATATCGTGTGATATCGAAACCAAAGCGGGCACCAACAGAGCCAGGTATGTCATTGCCCGCGGGCTTTATGGCCTCGTAGCCGCTTAATGCATCGTGCGCTGTCATCAGGGCGGCGTCACCCGGTGCAACCGCGAGGTTGACCATGACCGGATTTTTTCGGAAAGGTGCTGACAGCAGATCCAGCGTA
>JBPEXS010000335.1:0-5027 GCA_052031325.1 Thalassolituus sp.
ACATGAACTCCATGCTGGCCCTGCGCGAAGCACTGGACAGTGGCTGCCAGGAAGCCCTGCTGCTGGATAACGAAGGTTATGTGGCCGAAGGCTCCGGCGAGAACATCTTCGTCATCCGCGATGGCATCATCTACACCCCGGAACTGACCTCCTGCCTGGACGGCATCACCCGCCGTACCATTATGGAAATGGCCGCTTCACTGGGTTACGACGTGCGCGAGAAACGCATTACCCGTGATGAAGTCTACATTGCTGATGAAGCCTTCTTCACCGGTACCGCCGCCGAAGTACTGCCGATTCAGTCACTGGACGGCCGTGTCATTGGTGCCGGTCACCGTGGCCCGATCACGGAGAAGCTGCAGACCATGTACTTCGATACCGTGACGGGTCGTGATCCGTTCAATGCCGAGTGGCTGACACTGGTTAAGTAACGGTTGTTCTGACTAAAAAAGGGAGGCTATGCCTCCCTTTTTTGTGTGCGCCTTTTTGTGTCCGCCTTTTGAGTTCAGCCTACAACTCAGCGACCACCGTCTTTTGCCAGCAGGCAGACCTGATCACCGTAGTAGTTATCCGCGTAATTACACACCGAGCCAGTTTTCACGCTGCCAGCAGTCGCTGATGCTTTTGCAGAACGGGCGGCACGAACGGCTTTCATTGGGTTGAGTATCTTCTTCATCATTCACCTCTCAGCGGGCATTCTGCCCTGTAGTTGATAAATGAATACTAAAAAGAAGATACCGATAGCTGAAATCAAATAAATTTCTCAGCCTGATAAATATAATCTACCAACTATTGAGTGAGACTGAAAAAATAAAGGCCGCCTCATTGAGAGCGGCTTTTTTTATCGTAGTTAATCCATCCTTAAGAGGCTTTCAGCAGGTTCTCCCACACCGGCCCACGATGCTGAGCGTACATCTTACGTACCCAGTTCAGTGCCGGAGTGTCATTCCACTTCTGCGCCGGGCCAGACATCTTGTCGCGGAACTCCGCCTGACCGTAGATCGGATGTTCCGGTGGACAAGCCAGAGGTGCCAGCAGTGAAGCTGCGGTGATATCAGCCACGGTAAACTGCTCACCGACCAGATATTCGCGGCCTTCGAGACGTTCATTCAGCCACTCGATGGCGGCACCGATTTTCTCTTCGGCCCGGGCCACATCTTTTGGGTTGATCTTCAGTTTTACTTTGAACACCGGCTTAATCACCGGATAGAACAGACGCACAAAGCGGTTTTCCATGGGGGTGGCAAACTGCGTCCAGATGTCTTTGATCAGTCCGTCATGGGCAAAGCCCGGAAGATAGAGAAAACGCGCAACCGGTTTGCCGATGGCATCAAAGCGTTGCTGTACGGCGATGATCTCTTCCTGAAAGGCCTCGGGCATGGTCTGCAAGGGACCATAATTCAGG
Source organism: Thalassolituus sp. (assembly GCA_052031325.1). Taxonomy (GTDB): domain Bacteria; phylum Pseudomonadota; class Gammaproteobacteria; order Pseudomonadales; family Oceanobacteraceae; genus Thalassolituus. The sequence continues at coordinate 1,406 of JBPEXS010000335.1, forward strand.
GTCAGCCAGTCCACAATACGGGGGCTGTCCTGCACGCTTTCACCACCCTGCTGAATGACTGGCACCGTCGTCTCTTTAAAGCCCCCTTTGGCCAGCATTGGCAGCGTGTGCAGCGCAGGCGTCAAAGGGACTTCTTGATAAGGAATCTGCTCATGGTCGAGCAACCAGCGGATTTTTTCACTGTAGTGCGACATGTTGATGGTGAACAGTGTCAGACAGTTTGCTTTGGCCATGATACTCCCAGATCTGTGTCATAAATTATCCCGACATCTTAATTCAGTCCCGGTCAAACAACCACGTCCGCCTGCCCTCTGCTGATCTGGCCGCCTTAGTCTGCAGCTAAGCGCCGGGAGATAACCTCTGAGAAGAAACGACTGAAAACCCGGATACGCTCAACACGGCGCATGTCGGCGTGCCTCAGAATCCACACCGATTTATTGGCTGCATCCCCTGCCGGTCCGAATTTACAGAGGCCTCTTTCGCCAACGGCGGCAAACACGGGCAGGCGGCCAATACCAACACCAGCCTGAATCAGATCCAGCGTCACCTGTACATCATTACTGCGCATACTGGGCAGAAGCGCGACGTTTCCCTGCGGTAGCCAGTCCGGCTTCAGCGAGTCATCATCTTCCCCTATCCATGGCAGTTCGGTTTCGCCCTGTTGCCAATGTTGCAGCAGCTCCTTGCGGCCATAAACCCCGAAATGGATATCGCCCACACTCTGGCCAATTAAGGTATCGGGTACGTCGCCCGATGTTGCCCGGATAGCGATATCTGCCTCACGGGCGGAGAGGTTATACAGGTCATTGGAGACGTCGAAAACAACCCGAATGCCCGGGTATTGGGCCTGAAAGTCCGCCAGTTCAGGGATTAACAGATACCGGACGATGACCTGAGAAGTGGTCACACGGATCTCACCACTGAGTTCATTGTCGCGCCCCGCCAGCTGGCGGTCGATTGCCTGGGTTGCCTCTTCCATCCGCACGACATGCCTGAGCAGGTCCTCACCAGCAAGGGTCAGACTGAAACCCGACGAATGCCGGTCAAACAAGCGCACTCCGATACCCGCTTCAAAGGTGTTTATCCGTCTCGAAACGGTGGACTGGTTTACACCAAGACGAGAAGAAGCCGCGGTAACCGATCCTTCACGAGCTACCGCCAGGAAGAATCTCAGATCATCCCAGTCATGCATTTTTGCATTTCCCGATTCTATATATGTGCATTCAAACGCATATTCGCATACAGCAAGATAGCAATGACCGGCATCGCCGTCACTGACCTTCTAAGGAGATTACCCAATGACCCTGTTTACAAAGCATGATACCCATAGCTCCCCGGCCGACGCCGCAGAGGTGCTGAAAGGTGCAGAACAACGTTACGGTTTTATACCGAATTTAGCAGCCTACCTGGCCGAAGCACCGAATGTACTGTCCACCGTACTGTCATTGTCACAGACGTTCGACCAGACTTCGTTCACACCCCAGGAGCAACAGATCATCCTGTTGACTGCCAGTACTGCCAATGACTGCAGCTATTGCAAGGCCGCACATTCGGCACTGGGGAAAATGACTGGGGTCGGGCGGGCCGATCTTGACGCTATCATTCACAGACAGCCGCTCTCCACCCCCAGGCTGGAAGCTCTGCGTCTGTTCACGTTACAGGTGACACAGGAACGGGGCTGGGTTGCAGAGGAAAACATCAGGCTCTTTCTCAATGCTGGTTACACCCAGGGCCAGGTGTTTGAACTGGTTATGGGTATCGCGCTGAAAACCCTCACCAACTATTGCAACCACCTGGTCTCTGCAGAACCCAATGAAGAGTTCCTGGCCATGGCTGCGGCAAGCTGACGTAACAGCCACTCCGCGTTTCTGCCCCGCCTGCCGAGGCTTTTTTACCCCTGCTCAGCCGATAAAAATCTATATCAAAATAATTTGATATAGATTTTTATCTCCCCTACAATGCGCAGCATGACTGAAGCGCCACCGGTACTGACCTCAACGGATCACATTGCTGCCGCCTGCAAGGCAGCGGGCGACCCTCTGCGTATGAACATTCTGCGCCTGCTGGGTCAGGGCGCGTTTGGCGTGCTGGAACTGAGCCAGATCTTCGGGATTAAGCAATCCGGGATGAGCCACCACCTGAAGGTGATGTCGCAGGCGGGTATTGTCAGTGCCCAGCGGGAAGGTAACAGCATCTTCTACCGCCGCCCGTTTGTGGCAGGCCAGGACGCACTCAGCCAGTGGCTGCGTGAAACCTTTAAGGTGCTCGACCGGATGCCACCAGATGCCGGAACGGCACAGGCGGTGGCCGATGTACTGAATGAGCGCACCCGCGCCTGTGCCGAGTTTTTTGCCCGTCATGCCGATGATTTCCGCGAACAGCAGGATCTGATTGCGTCGCACGAGCAGTACGGTCAGGCGCTGGAGACCCTACTGGCCAGCCTGCCGTCTGCGCAGACAGCACTGGAGATCGGCCCGGGGGAAGGCGCTTTTCTCAAGCCACTGAGCCAGCGTTTCCATCAGGTGACCGGTATTGATATTTCACCGGACATGCTGAGCAAAGCCGGTGATTTCTGTGAACGTGAGCAGTTGGAAAACGTCTCACTGCTCGAAGGTGATACGGCCTCTCTGCTGCAGCAGGGCGAAAGCCGCTTCGACTTTGCCGTGGCGAATATGGTGCTGCACCACGTGCCGTCACCGAAAACGATTTTTACTGAGGTTGCCCGCCTGCTGAAACCGGGTGGCAGCTTTCTGGTTACGGATCTGGTCCATCACGATCAGGAGTGGGCCAGAACCTCATGCGGAGATCTGTGGCTGGGCTTCGAACCCGCGGATCTGAGCCAGTGGGCAGAGGGCGCAGGCCTCCGCGAAGGCGAAAGCCAGTATTCAGGATTAAGGAACGGGTTTCAGATTCAGTTCCGTTTATTTCATGCGAACGCGTAAATTTTAAGGAGTCGCCCATGAGCGAGTATTCAATTTTCACCTCCGAGTCGGTCTCGGAAGGCCATCCGGACAAAGTCGCGGATCAGATCTCTGATGCCGTTCTGGATGCCATCATTGCCCGCGACCCACACGCCCGCGTAGCGGTCGAAACCCTGGTGAAAACCGGTATGGCCGTGGTGGCCGGTGAGCTGACCACCTCCTGCTATGTCGACCTTGAAGACATCGTCCGTGATGTGATTACCGGCATTGGTTACGACAGTTCTGACGTGGGCTTCGACGGCGCGACCTGTGCGGTACTGAACGGCATTGGTAAGCAGTCTGTCGACATCAACATGGGCGTTGACCGTGCCAAGCCTGAAGATCAGGGTGCCGGTGACCAGGGCCTGATGTTCGGTTACGCCACCAACGAAACCCCAAACCTGATGCCTGCGCCTGTGTACTACGCGCACCGTCTGGTACAGCGTCAGTCTGAACTGCGCCGCGATGGCACCCTGCCTTGGCTGCGTCCGGACGCCAAGTCTCAGGTCACCATCAACTGGGAAGGCAACAGTCCGAAAGTCGATGCGGTTGTACTCTCGACCCAGCACGATCCGGGCATCAGCCTGGACGAGCTGCGCGCTGAAGTGCTGGAGCACATCATCAAGCCCGTACTTCCCGCCGAATGGCTGCACGAAGGTACC
>JBPEXS010000336.1:0-1838 GCA_052031325.1 Thalassolituus sp.
ACTTCCTGCTCAAGCATCAGGATCCGGCCACTCCGGAAGACCGCACTCAGTTACCCGCCGACCTGCGTCATTATCTGACCACCATGGATGTACGCTGGCCGGAAGTGAAACAGCCAGAACCAGCCGCCGTTGCGCACCTGACCGACGATATTCACGCCGACTGGGACAACAGTGCCCACGGTCAGGCCGGCGTTGGCTGCATGAGCTGCCATGGCGATAAATCCGCACCGGGGGGCTGGCAGGAAAAACCAGATCACACCACCTGTGAAAGCTGCCATGCCCTGGAGACCGAAGGTTTTCTGAGTGGCAAGCACGGTATGCGTCTGGCGCATGATCTGTCACCGATGACGCCGGCCATGGCCCGTATTCCTATGCAGCCAGACAGCGCCCACAAGACCCTGACCTGCAACAGCTGCCACGCGGCGCACGAAGATAACCGCGTCGAAGCGGCCACCAGTGCCTGCCTGACCTGTCACGCCGATGAGCACAGCCAGTCCTTTCCGGACAGCCCGCACGGTCAGCTGTGGTCAGAGGTCACCGCCGGTCTGCGCCCTGTTGAAGAAGGGGTCAGCTGTGCCACCTGCCATATGCCACGGGAAGAGGTCAGCAAATTCGGTGAGACCTTCACCCAGATAAACCATAACCAGAACGCGACCCTGCGTCCTAATGAAAAAATGATCCGCCCGGCGTGCCTGAGCTGCCACTCCCTGAGTTTCAGCATTGATGCCCTGGCCGATCCTGCTCTGATCCGCAACAACTTCAGTGGTCAACCCGCGACCCATATCCGCAGTATCGATATGGCCGTGGAGCGCGATCACGCCCATTCCAGCAAAAACCAACGATAAGAGAGGCAATACCCATGAAACCATCCCGTATGTCACGACTCGCTCTTGCTGCCCTGGCCGTTCCAGCTGTCGCCGGTACCCTGATGATCAGTGGTTGCCAACAGGAAGCGTCTGGTCCTGCAGGCATTGATCCGCAGATCTTTACTGACTCACTGTTCGCGGTGATGAAGTCTGACCGTACCAACTACACCAAGCTGATCGTTCAGCGTCTGGGGCCAAACAACGGCGGCTTCATCAAGCCAAACGAGCACTGGGAAGACATGTCTGAAGGCGCTCCACTGCCAGCACAGATGTTCCGTTACGGTGCTGAAGGTGTGGCTGAAATGACCGACGACTTCACTTACTCACTGCAGTCTATCTGGCCAATCAACAGCCAGAACGCACCTAAGACGCCGGTTGAAAAAGAAGGTCTGCAGTACGTTTCTGATAACCCGGGCGAAAACTTCTACGGCACTGAAACTCTGGGCGAAACCACCTACTTCACCGCGGTTTACGCCGACGTAGCGGTTTCTCCAGCCTGTACCAAGTGTCACAACGAGCACAAAGATACCCCTCGCTCTGACTTCAAGATCGGTGATGTCATGGGTGGTGTGGTTATCCGCGTACCTCTGTAATTTCTGCTCTGAAACCGAACCGGGCTGTACCCCAGCCCGGACAACCGCCGGGAGATAACGATGAGAATACTGATCGCTGCAGTCGCACTGCTGATGCTGTCCGGTTGTAAGGAAGAAGCCGCACCCCATCCGGGTCAGGCGATCTGGGAAGGCACCTGCAAAGTCTGTCACAGCACAGGTCTGGCCGGTGCACCGATCATCGGTAACCAGAAAGCCTGGGCTCCGCGTATCGCCCGCGGCAAAGACAGCCTCTATGGCCATGCACTGAATGGCTGGGGGGATATGCCTGCCCGCGGTGGTAACCCGGAACTGAGTGACGAAGAAGTAAAACTGGCCGTGGACTATATGGTCTCGCAGGCCCAATAACTCTGATGAGGAT
>JBPEXS010000337.1:0-2432 GCA_052031325.1 Thalassolituus sp.
CGCTGGAAGGCGCAGAGCAGTGTGCTGCAACCGCTTCAGGCATGGCAGCGATATATTCTGTCTGTATTGCGCACCTGCAGGCAGGGGATCATATGATCTGCTCGCGCGCGGTATTCGGCTCAACCAATGTGCTGCTGGAAAAATTCCTGCGTAAGTTCAATGTCGATATCACCTATGTGAACCCGCTAGACCTGAACGCCTGGAACGATGCGGTTAAGCCGAATACCCGGCTGCTGTTTCTGGAGTCGCCTTCCAACCCTCTGATTGAAGTGGCGGACATCAGCGCAATCTCTGAAATTTCAAAAGCGGCCGGTGCCATGCTGGTGGTGGATAACTGCTTCTGTACACCCGCGCTGCAGAAACCGCTGCAGCTCGGGGCCGATCTGGTGGTGCACTCAGCGACCAAGTACATCGACGGGCAGGGGCGTTGTCTGGGCGGAGCCGTGGCTGGTTCCAGCGAACTGGTCGATCCTGTGGTGGGGGTATTACGTTCCGCCGGTCCGACCATGAGCCCGTTTAACGCCTGGGTATTCCTCAAAGGTCTGGAAACTCTGTCACTGCGCATGAAAGCGCACAGTGATAATGCGATGAAGCTGGCGCTGTGGCTGTCCGATCACCCGAAAGTCGCGAAGGTGAATTTCTGTGGTCTTGAAACGCATCCGCAGTTTGAGCTGGCTAAACGTCAGCAGAGCCAGCCTGGTGGCGTATTGTCGTTTGAAATTGACGGCGGTCATGAACAGGCCTGGAAAGTGGTGGATGCTACCCGCATGATCTCCATCACCGCGAACCTGGGTGATACCAAAACCACCATCACGCACCCGGCGACTACGACACACGGTCGTCTGAGTGATGAGCAGCGTGCTGAGGCCGGTATCGCTCAGGGACTGCTGCGCATTGCCGTTGGTCTTGAGGATGTCGCGGACATTCAGCGCGATCTTTCCCGGGGTCTCGACCTGCTCTGAGCCGCTTTTTTCTCCGGCTGCTATCCGCTGCCGGGGAACCCAGCCTCTATACCGAAGACTAACTCCCCACCACTGGCTGACGGTTGTCAGCCGAACATAACAACAATGGAGCACATCATGCGCTTATTACGGATTGTCTGTTCAGCTCTTATTATTTCACCCTTAGCGGTGTTTTCTGTCTCAGCTGAGCTGGCGGAAAAAGACGTGACTCAATGGCTGGCCAGTATGGACGATGTAAAAGTCTGGACGGCTGAGCACAAAGAGCAGATCGAACAGGAAAACCTGATCGAAAAAGACCTGAAAGACATGGACAGTATTTACACCAAAGCACTGGGTAAACTGACCGACCTGGGGCTGTACGACAGCTTTAACAGTATGATTCAGGCTCAGGGTTACGATACAGCGAATGACTGGGCACTGGTTTCGCAGGACATTACCAATGCCTATATGGCGGTAAAAATGGACAGTGCCGATGTCAATGTTGAGAAACTCAAAGCTCAGCTGGCGCAGATTGAAAGCAGCCCGTTACCTGCTGCGCAGAAGCAGATGATGAGTACTATGATCAGTCGCTCTCTGGTTATGATGGAAAATATGAAAGACGTGCCGGCGGCCGATAAAGCGGCGATCACGCCATACATTACTGACATTGAAAGAGTCGCGCAGGATGCCATGGGCGGCCAGAAATAAAACCGTCTGATTTCTTTCCGATGTATTGAAAAAGCCCCGGCTGATACACAGGCGGGGCTTTTTTTATGGGCTCTTTTAGTTGGCTTTAGGGGTTCTTTTCGGCGAACCCTGCCCTGGATTATTGAACCGTCAGTTTCTTCTGCGTTTCACGGTTCTGAAGTTTGGGCAGTGTCAGCTTAAGAACGCCGTTTTCAAAGCGGGCGCTGGCGTGCTCGGTGTCCACTTCCTGCGGCAGTTCAAAAGAACGGGAGACCGTACCGTAATAACGTTCGTTACGCAGTACCCGGCTGCCTTCTTTCTGGCTGTCATGCTGGCGGATTTCAGCAGATATTGCGACCACGGCGCCGTCGATATTGACGTCAATCTGTTCTTTATCAACCCCGGGTAATTCGGCCTGTACCTGATAGGTTTCGGCGTCTTCGCTGACATCCACACGGATGCTGCGGGGCAGGTTATCACCGTGCAGAGGCTTTACGTAAAAACCACTGGTCAGGTCACGGAAAATATCGTCAAAAATGCTGTTGCGTGTCAGTAAATTGCTCATAGTGAGACCTCCAACCTGATTCATTTTCAATGGATCATCTGAAATAAAACATCGGGCTGATGATATTGGCTTCGGACATCAGCCCGCTGGTTGAGCATGTCTCGTCAATGCTGCCTGTCCGGAATTCAGGTCTCAGCATCGGCGGTCATGCAGTTTACCGCTCGGTACTGATTAAATAGGTGCGATTGAACATTTTCCAAGAGGGGCGGTTAAATTTTTCTGCATAATTTCTGAACAGG
>JBPEXS010000338.1:0-1962 GCA_052031325.1 Thalassolituus sp.
TGATGGTTTTGGTAAACACGTCTTTGTGACCGACCTTCTCGTGGGTCAGCTTCGCTTCGGCCCGTTCCAGTGGCCATTTACGCTGGAGAGCAAACCAGCGGATGGTCATGACCGTACATTCCCCCAGGGCGGCCAGCAGAAAATCATACGGCGCCGGGCCCAGGTTAGCACTGCCATAGGTTTCAGGCTCATCCCCTTTCATGGTGTGTCCGTTCACGTCGATATCGACAGCGTAAAGACTTTCACCGGTTTCACGGATGTGTGCAGCGATCAGATCAGACATGGTTAAACCTCTCTGTTTTCAGCCATCAGGACCCCTGCCACCATTGCCAGATCAGATTGACCGACAACAGCGTCAGAAGCCATTTGAACCAGAACTTAAACTGTTTTTCCGGAATTCTGCCAAGCAGACGCAGCCCTGCCTTCGTACCCACATAACCACTGATGATCATCAGCACCAATAGCGGAATCCACTGCTGATAATGAAAGCCTGCCAGACCAAATACGGCGACTTTCAGCAGGTGCTGCAGGGTCATACAGAAAGAGAAATTGGCGGTATAACGCCAGCGATCAGTATCGCGCCCCAGCCAGGCCGACACCAGCGGGCCGGTTGCGCCGACCAGCATGGTCAAAAGAGTGGTCACAAGGCCACCACTCAGCAATCCGCTGCGGGTGCTACTGAGGCCGATATCCGGTAAGCGGCCCCAACTCAGATAGAGTATGAAAAGTGCCACTAACAGAGGAATGATACCGGGCTCAACCTGCCCCAGAAACCACACCGACACCGCCGCCGCAATCAGGGCGCCGACGGCGAACCACGCAACCAATCTGGTCTGCAGATGCGAGCGGGCAATCCAGGCCCGTGAGGCGTTGGAACCGAACTGAACAATACCGTGCAAAGGTACCAGTGCCAGCGGTGGCATCACACTGGCCATCACCGCAATCAGAAAAGACCCACCGCCAACGCCCAGGGCGGCCGTCATCAATGACCCCAGAAAACTGCTGACCAGTAACAACAGACCCTGCCAGAGGCTAAGGTCATTCAGCAGTAATTCGATCATGGTGTGGCGGGCCCGTTACCCCAGAGAGGAAAAAAATTCAGAGGCCTGCGCTGCGGGGCGGGCCATGAGCGGAGTGAGATACCCGGATACCTGATTCAGTTCCAGCAAACCCGCATTAATGGCTAAACGCAGTGAGTAAGCAGCCAGAATATCGGCGACGGTAAATCTCTCTGCCACCAGATAACCAGACTCCGGCAATTCAGCCACCAGAGCCTTGAGCTTACGGGTCAGAGGCTCGTGATAAATGTCGCGCACGGTCTCTGGCATCAGACCGAAACCTGCGATCAGGTAGTCCACCAGTCGGCCTTCAAAGGTTTCGGCAAACAGCGACAGCCAGCGCAGATAATCATAGCGTTCAGCGTCTTTGGCAAACACCGCCAGACCGGACTCCGGAAAGGATTCAGCCAGATACAGGCAGGTGGCGGTGGATTCCGTCATGACCCTGCCCCGAAACTCCACAGCTGGTACAGCGCCATACGGGTTCAGACCCAGATAATCCGGCGCACGGTGTTCGCCCGGACTGAGTCGTTTTTCCACGACAGTCAGGCCCAACTCATGGGCCAGCCAGCGGACTTTGCCAGAACGGTCGTTCGCGCCAAACCCATACAATACCAATGTATCGTCTGCCATCAGACTTTCCCCTGCAGTGTTAACGCCTGCTGATACCATTCTTTTTTGGAACCGCCGGCCATTTCGGCCAGTACAGCAGCGGCTTTCTTCGGGGGAAGTTCAGCCAGCAGCAATTTGAGCAGCTTCTCGGTTTCCAGCGCGCCGGCCTGTACCGGTTCCGGGTTACCGGAGACCATGACCACAAACTCACCCTTCTGGTTATTGTCATCGCCACTGAGCTGGGTGACCAGTGAACAGAGTGTTCCGCTGTAGAAGGATTCGAACGTTTTGG
>JBPEXS010000339.1:0-4616 GCA_052031325.1 Thalassolituus sp.
AGAAGCGTATTCTGAAGTCAGAGGCCTGAGGGTTTAACTCTGGCCTCACTAAGGCGTAACAGGAGAACAATATGCCAGTAACGAATCACGACCTGCACATCGACTTTCCGGAGATGTCCGAGAAAATCACTGAGCTGAAGACTCACGACCGTCACTTTGCCAGGCTTTATGACGAATACAACGAGCTGGACAAAGAGGTGCGGAAGGTTGAGCAGGATGTTACACCGTCCAGCGATGAGCGCCTGGATGGCCTGAGAATGAAACGGGTACAGCTGAAGGATGAGCTGTACGCCATGCTGCAGAAATAAATGTACGTACAGAGATCAGAAAGCCGGGACTTTCCGGCTTTTTAATCTCTCGCTGAATGGCAGCTGGCCTGAACAGGAAATCTCAGGAACGACAGACCGCGGGTGTGCCATCCAGACTCAGCACCAGCTTGTAATGCGCCTTGATTGGCTGTGGAAAGCAGACAAAGTCCCGAGTGACGTATGATCCGTTATCCCACTCCCGCAACATCAGCGTGAGAAACCACTGCCCTTCACCGGGCGTACGGATATTCATGGCGTAATGACAGTTATTGAGAGTGTGCTGGCCCTGCAGTTCGCCAATGTCCATAGCGGCAACCTGATACCCGCTGAAACTCCCACCATGATAGGGTTGGCTCAGCGCCCACATTTCTAGCGACAGTGTCCCACTGGTGTTGTCCCGGCTGCGGTTATTGATCACCTCTTCTACATCGACATGAATCGTTTCATTCTCAATGTGATAGGCACTGGTACCGTTCAGGGCAAGGGGTTTCAAACCGGATGCAAGCGGTGTTTGATCGGGAGCCATCATGGCAATGTCCTCAGGTTTCTCAGCCTGCAGACCAGCAGACCGACATGACGCGCATTGTGCATTAAATTACGTGTGAAATATTGCTTTATTTCTGTACAGGTGAGGAATAATGTAATGCTGGAAGTTCGGTTTTTAAACCGGGAGAACCCTTAAAACCAAGCACTGACAGGAGAACACAAATGACAACTCAGTCGAAGGGCAAAGCCCGCGCAAAAGCGGCGGTGATGCAGCCCAAATACCGCACTCAGGTGGTACAGAGCCGCAAGGCTTACCAGCGAAAATCAGCCAAAGCGGCGACACAAAAAACCCTCCAGTCGGAGGGTTTTGCGTTTCTGGGGTTCTGTTTCTGAATCAGGCTGGCTGACATCATGATCAGGCCAGATTCGCCAGCTGTGTCACCCCGACTCCGACAAACAACACCAACCCGGATGCACCGACCACCAGCCAGACTTTACCCGCCGGATTCAGTGCCGAAGGGCGGTTTAACTGCAGCATATTCAGAGCAACGCCAAACGTCCCCTGCTTTAATGGGCAGGAGTCAGGACGGCGATTGCGGTCTTGCATGATTTTGGCCACAAACGCCAGACTGAAACCGATGATCATAAGATGTATCGGGTTCATGGCTGCGCCTCAGTTCAGGCCGGTACCGACGTCCAGGCCCTCTGCCTGCTGGTCTGCATGATACGAAGAACGCACCAGCGGCCCGCTGGTCACGCGGATAAAACCCAGCGACTTTGCAATATCACCCAGCTCTTTAAACTCTTCTGGCGTCACGAAACGCTTCACCGGTGAGTGGTTTTTACTCGGTTGCAGATACTGCCCAAGCGTAATGTGATCAATATTGTGAGCACGCATATCGTGCATCACCTCAATCACTTCTTCGTTGGTTTCACCCAGACCCAGCATCAGGCCGGATTTGGTAATGATCTCAGGGTTACGGGCTTTGTATTCTTTCAGCAGGGTCAGTGACCACTGATAATCTGATCCCGGTCGGCATTCTTTGTACAGGCGAGGCACGGTCTCCAGGTTGTGATTGAAGACGTCCGGCTGAGTCTCAGACAGGATATCGAGCGCGATCTCCATACGACCGCGGAAGTCTGGCACCAGAATCTCCATCTGAATGTGTGGGCTGTGCTCGCGGGTGCGACTGATACAGTCGGCAAAATGCTGGGCACCACCGTCGCGCAAATCGTCACGATCCACAGAGGTTACTACTACGTACTTGAGCCCCATGTCGGCAATCGCAATGGCGAGGTTTTCCGGCTCGTCGGTATCCAGTGGATTCGGGCGGCCATGGCCGACATCGCAGAACGGACAGCGACGGGTACAGATGTCCCCCATGATCATAAAGGTCGCTGTACCGCCACCAAAGCATTCGCCCAGGTTGGGGCAGCTGGCCTCTTCACAGACGGTGTGCAGGCGGTGTTTACGCAGTTTCTCTTTGATCTCATTGATCTTGGGAGTTGCTGGAATACGTACCCGGATCCAGTCTGGCTTGCGCGGGATTTCTTCCGTAGGGATCACTTTAATGGGAATACGCGCGACTTTTTCTGCACCGCGCAGTTTTTCACCCTGAACGACCTTGCGGACGGTTTTGGGAGAGTCAGACATTCTGTACCGCCTGTTATTCTGAAGTTTCTGGCGCAGCCGGGATCACCAGCTGAGCCATCAGATGATGTTCGAGGCGCTCTGACACCTCAGCAAAATCGACCGGTCGCGGGCTTTCTTCCCGCATCTGGGTCATTTCCATTCCCGCATAACCGCAGGGGTTGATGCGATGAAAAGGTTCTAAATCCATATCGATATTCAGCGCCAGACCGTGAAAGGAACAGCCTTTGCGGATACGCAGACCCAGTGACGCAATCTTACGGTTATTCGTGTACACCCCAGGGGCATCGGCACGGGCTGCAGCCTCAATATCCCACTCGGCCAGGGTATCAATCAACGCCTGTTCCAGTGCGGTCACCAGCTGACGCGGCCCCCAGCCGAGACGGCCAATATCAATCAGAGGATAGACCACCAGCTGACCCGGACCGTGATAAGTCACCTGGCCACCCCGGTCGGTCTGAATCACCGGGATGTCACCGGTAAACAACAGGTGTTCCGCTTTACCAGCCTGGCCCTGGGTAAACACCGGGTGGTGCTGCAGAAACCACAACTGATCTTCACTGTCCGGCCCGCGACTATCGGTGAGTTGTGACATCTCGTCGCAAACCGGCTCATACTCAACCAGACCCAGCTGGCGGATCTGCATCAGATCACCATTTTCACAGCCGGATGGGCTGTCAGATCTTTATGGATATTGACCAACTGGTCTGTGCCCGTCGCCGTAATGTAGAGAGTGACTGAGCGGAAACGGCCATTGGAGCTCTCCTGTACGCGGATGCGCTCAAAATCGCAGTCTTCAGCATGTACCCGCACGATTTCAACCATGATACGTTCATAATCATCAATGGCGGTACCGACCACCTTGATCGGGTAGTCAGGGCATGGAAATTCAATTTTAGGGGCGTCTTGTGGTGTATCGGATGGAGTCACGTACAAATCCTCATCGGCTCAAATGAATATGGGGCTCAGGGCCCCATTATTCAAGCAAACTGCGGCATCAGCCGAACAGGCGGATAAAGAAGAGTTTGATGCCACCGAACAGACGACCGAAGAAGCCCGCTTCTTCTACGCTCTGTGCGGCGACCAGAGGACGCTCCGCCAGAACTTCATCGCCAATACGGATACTCAGAGTACCGACCGCATCACCTGCGACAATCGGAGCTTCCGGGTAATCCGGGGTCACCAGATCAGCCTGCAGCTCGTCAATGCTGCCACGTGGCAGGGTCAGATACAGATCCTCGGCGAGAGTCAGGGTCACCTTGTTGGTTTTACCCAACCAGACGTCTTCTGTGCTCAGGGTTTCACCTGCACTGTATACCTTATGGGTTTCATAATAACGGAATCCATAAGCCAGCAGCTTCTGGGTTTCCTGAGTACGGGCCGCCTCGCTGGAGGTACCCATTACCACTGAAATCAGACGCGTATTATCACGCTTTGCCGAGGCGGTCAGGCAGTAACCCGCTTCATCAGTGTGACCGGTTTTCAGGCCATCGACACTGGCATCACGCCACAGCAGCTGGTTGCGGTTTGGCTGACGGATGTCGTTGTATTCAAAATACTTTTCCGCATACAGGCCATAGTATTCCGGGTGATCTTTGATGATGTGCAGCGCCAGCTTAGACAGATCGCGGGCGGTGGACAGGTGCCCTTCCGCTGGCCAGCCAGTGGCATTTTCAAAGTGGGTGCTGGTCATGCCAAAGTTCTGGGCGTATTGATTCATCCAGCCCGCAAACGCCTGCTCAGACCCGGCGAAATATTCCGCCACAGCGATGGAAGCATCATTACCCGACTGCACAATAATGCCGCGCAGCAGATCCATCATGCTGACCTCTGTACCTTCGCGGACCCACATTTTGGAGCCGCCTTTTTTCCAGGCATTGACGCTGATCGGCACCTGGGTATCTTCCGTCACATTACCTTCGGTAATTTCGTGAACGGCAATATAGCTGGTCATCATTTTGGTCATGCTGGCCGGCGGCAGACGCTCATCGGCATTGTGTTCAGCCAGCACCGCGCCACTTTCGGCATCAACCAGAATCCAGGCTGAGGCGTTGAGTGTCGGGGGTTTCGGAATCAGAGTTTCAGCGTGGGTAGAAAAAGCGCAGACAGCCGCAAAAAACAGAGTGGAAATTTTAAATAGACGCATGTGAAAACAATTTTTTTCTGGTTTG
>JBPEXS010000034.1:0-8830 GCA_052031325.1 Thalassolituus sp.
ACTTTCTCGTCTTCGGTGTAGCCCGGGATGCGGATCACTTCCATACGGTCGAGCAGCGGTCCGGGGATATCCATGCTGTTCGAGGTACAGACAAACATAACATCGGACAGATCGTAATCGACTTCCAGGTAATGGTCCTGGAAGGTGCTGTTCTGTTCAGGGTCGAGTACTTCCAACAGTGCAGAAGCCGGGTCACCGCGGTGATCCATGCCCATCTTGTCGATCTCATCGAGCAGGAACAGTGGGTTGCGCACCTGCACTTTAGACATCTTCTGCACCAGTTTGCCCGGCATAGAACCGATGTAAGTACGACGGTGACCACGGATTTCCGCTTCATCGCGGACACCACCCAGTGCCATGCGCACAAACTTACGGTTTGTCGCGCGGGCAATGGACTGACCCAGTGAGGTTTTACCCACACCCGGAGGCCCTACTAAGCACAACACCGCGCCCTTCACTTTCTTCACCCGGTTCTGAACCGCAAGGTACTCAAGAATGCGCTCTTTAACGTCCTCCAGGCCGTAGTGGTCAGCATCCAGTACTTCCTGAGCGTGGGTCAGGTCGGTATTGATACGGCTGCGTTTTTTCCACGGCAGGTTCACTAACCAGTCGAGATAGCCACGTACCACGGACGCTTCGGCAGACATCGGTGACATCATGCGCAGCTTCTTCATTTCGGCATCGGCCTTTTCACGGGCCTCTTTGGTCATGCCGGATTTTTCTATACGTTCGGCCAGCTCTTCAAATTCGTTGCTGCCGTCTTCCATATCGCCAAGCTCTTTCTGAATGGCTTTCATCTGCTCATTCAGGTAGTACTCGCGCTGGCTTTTCTCCATCTGCTTTTTCACCCGGCCACGGATGCGTTTCTCGACTTTCAGCAGGTCGATTTCGGACTCCATGGTTTCCATCAGGTACTCAACGCGCTCACGGACGTCCGGCATTTCCAGCACGTTCTGCTTTTCTTCAATCTTGAGAGACAGGTGCGAGGCAATGGTGTCTGCCATACGGCTGACATCTTCGATGGATGAAATGGTCGAAAGCACTTCGCTCGGGACTTTCTTGGAAAGCTGAACGTACTGTTCAAAGTGACCCGTCAGTGTGCGCAGCAGTACTTCATTCTCACGCTCAGTAAGACCACCCTCAGGCAGAACACTGACGATACCGCGCAGGCAGTCGTCTTCTTCCTCAACCAGGTTCATGAGGTTGGCGCGGTCTTCACCTTCAACCAGTACTTTAACCGTACCGTCAGGCAGCTTCAGCAGCTGCAGGATGGTGGCGATGGTTCCGGTGTGGTGCAGATCATCGAGAACCGGGTTGTCATCCGCTGCGTCGCGCTGAGCGGCGAGCATGATTTTCTTGTCTTCTTCCATCGCGACTTCCAGTGATTGGATCGACTTTTCACGGCCGACAAACAGAGGAATAACCATCGAAGGGAAGACCACGACATCACGAAGTGGCAGCAGAGGAAGGGTGCGGGACATAAGATAATACCTGCTAATTCTTACAGAAGTATGATTTTGATAGTGGGGGCGGTCTGCAAGGAATGCAAGGCCAGAAATAACAAAGGGGCTGAAACGCCCCTTTGTTAGACCGAGTTAGACTGACTCACGGGTCAATCCTTCAGCTCGTCAGTCGTCATCCGGTGAGACTTTGCCCACCTCGTTATTACTGGCGTAGATCATGATTGGCTCGGCTTCACCACGGATCACATTGTCTTCGATAACGACCTTAGAGACATGCTCTTCAGACGGTACACGGTACATGGTATCCAGCAGTGCGGCTTCCATGATCGAGCGCAGACCACGGGCACCGGTTTTCCGTTCCATCGCCAGGGATGCAATGGCATCCAGTGCAGTTTCGCGGAATTCGAGCTCAACGCCTTCCATATCGAACAGTTTCTGATACTGACGCACCAGAGAGTTTTTCGGTTCGTTAAGGATGCGCACCAGAGCCTCTTTATCCAGCTCATCCAGGGTAGCAACGACCGGCAGACGACCAATGAATTCCGGAATCAGACCGTACTTCACCAGATCACCCGGTTCGATTTCACGCAGCACATCACCCACGGCTTTCTCGTCGGCTTTGCCTTTAACGGTGGCCGAGAAGCCAATCGAGCTCTTCTCAGAACGGTCGCGGATAATGTTATCCAGACCCGCAAACGCACCGCCACAGATAAACAGGATATTGGAGGTATCAACCTGCAGGAATTCCTGCTGCGGATGCTTACGGCCACCCTGCGGCGGAACCGAGGCAACCGTACCTTCAATCAGTTTCAGCAGAGCCTGCTGAACGCCTTCACCTGACACATCACGGGTGATGGACGGGTTATCCGATTTGCGGGAGATTTTGTCGATTTCATCGATGTAGACAATGCCGCGCTGGGCCTTCTCGACATCGTAATCGCATTTCTGCAGCAACTTCTGAATGATGTTTTCAACATCTTCACCCACGTAACCGGCTTCAGTCAGTGTGGTGGCATCCGCAATGGTGAAAGGTACGTTCAGGAGTCGCGCCAGAGTTTCCGCCAGCAGGGTCTTACCGCTACCGGTCGGACCGATCAGCAGGATATTACTCTTTGACAGCTCAACGCCGGACTTGCCACCGTCATGCTGCAGACGCTTGTAATGGTTATAAACCGCCACAGCCAGAACGACTTTCGCTTTGTCCTGACCGATGACGTATTCATCCAGAGTGCCTTTGATTTCCTGCGGAGTCGGCAGATCGTCAGAACCGCCCTTCTTGTCCGCTTCCTGTACTTCTTCACGGATGATGTCGTTACAGAGATCGACGCACTCGTCGCAGATAAAGACAGAGGGGCCCGCAATCAATTTGCGTACTTCGTGCTGACTTTTACCGCAGAATGAGCAGTAGAGCAGCTTGCCGCCGTCTTCACCCTTGCCTTTTGTGTCGTCTGTCATTCACTGACCTCGTTTTTAATTTTGTTTCCATCAAAGATGGTACTTTTCATAGTGCTTTTCAACCCGGAGGCCTAATTTCCTGTCAGATAGGCGCTTATGCCCGTTTTGTCAGGACTTCATCCACCAGACCGTAGGCTTTGGCGGTTTCGGCATCCATAAAGTTATCGCGTTCGGTGTCGGCGGCCACTTTCTCCAGTGACTGACCTGTGTGTTCGGCAAGGATACGGTTCAGACGTTCCTTGGTGTCCTGAATATTCTGTGCATGGATCAGAATGTCCGTTGCCTGGCCCTGAGCACCACCGCTTGGCTGGTGAATCATGACGCGGGAGTTCGGCACACTGTAACGCTTGCCCGGAGCACCGGCAGCCAGCAGGAAGGCACCCATAGAACACGCCTGACCAATCACCATGGTGCTGACGTCAGGTTTGATGAACTGCATAGTGTCATAGATAGACATGCCCGCAGTAACCGAGCCACCCGGTGAGTTGATGTACAGGTGAATGTCTTTGTCCGGGTTCTCAGACTCAAGGAAGAGCAGCTGAGCCACGACCAGGTTGGCCATGTGGTCTTCAACCTGTCCGACCAGAAAGATCACGCGCTCTTTCAGCAGACGGGAGTAAATATCGTATGAACGTTCCCCACGGGCAGACTGCTCTACCACCATAGGAACCAATGCATTTGTAATAATAGAATCGTTGTGTGTTGTGTGTTCGGACATCCGGTTCAGCGCTCCTGATCTTCGTCGCAAATAAAAACAGCCGTCTCCTGAGGATAACGGCTGTCTTTGAGTTTAGCTACGAAATAACGAAATGTCAGGTATGAACGGTCCGTCTTATCGCTGCTGGTTCTGGTTTGCCAAACGGATCACTTCTTCGTAAGAAGAGGCTTTTTCAGTGATCTGTGCTTCGGCCAGAATCGCTTCTACCAGCTGCTCTTCCAGAGCCAGAGCTTCGATCTGCTGCTTCTGCTGTGGGTTACCGTTGTAGTACTCACGAACCTGATCAGGATCTTCGTAAGAAGAAGCCACTTCTTCGATCAGATCGGTTACTTTGGCTTCGTCGACTTTCATTTCAGCGCTTTCGATGGCTGCGTTCATCAGCAGACCAACAGTGACACGCTTTTCAGCCTGATCCTTGAACAGCTCTGCTGGCAGCATGCTGGCATCAATCGGCTGACCACCACCAAACTGCTGAACAGCCTGCTGACGCAGACGGTCGATTTCCTGATCGATCAGAGCGCCAGGAACTTCAACCTGATTCTCAGCAACCAGACCGTCAATAACCGCCTGCTTGTTCAGAGTGCGCAGAGCACGCTTGAGTTCGCGGGACATGTTCTTGCTGATTTCCGCTTTGAATTCAGCCAGGTCAGCGGTTTCGATGTCGAACTTCTTGAAGAACTCTTCGTTCAGTTCAGGCAGAACCGGCTTCTTAACGGTGTTCACAGTCACTTTGAACTGAGCTGGCTTACCTTTCAGTTCTTCTTTGTGATAGTCCTCTGGGAAAGTCACATCCAGAGTAGCTTCATCACCGGCTTTCAGGCCAACAACGCCCTCTTCAAAGCCAGGGATCATGGAACCGGAACCCAGGTTCAGGGTGTAACCCGTCGCTTTGCCACCTTCGAATGCTTCACCATCGATGAAACCTTCAAAATCGATAACAGCCTGATCGCCATCCGCAGCGGCTTCTTCAGACTCGTTCCACTCGGCCTGCTGCTTCTGCAGATTCGCAAGCATAGTGTCCATTTCTTCTTCAGACACTTCAGCGGTCAGTTTTTCTACTTTGATGTCAGCGTATTTGCCCAGAGTCACTTCAGGGTAAACCTCGAAGGTCGCTTTGAACTCCAGGTCTTTGCCTTCTTCATCGACGGTTGGTTCAAACGATGGCATACCCGCCAGTTTCACCTTCTCTTTCTGAACCGCTTCAAAGAAAGACTGCTGCATCTGCTGGTAGATGGCTTCGTAACGAGCCTGCTTACCAAACATCTTCTTAGCTACGTGCGGAGGAATCTTACCTGGGCGGAAACCGTCGATCTTACGTCCTTTGGACAGCTTCTTAATTTCGCCGGTTACTTTCTGTTCTAATTCTGCCGCCGGAACGCCAATGGTCATGCAGCGCTGCAGACCTGAGGTTGTCTCAATAGACACTTGCATAGATGCCTCACATTCAATGGATCTTAAGGCAGCCGACATTCATTGCCAGCTGCAGGAATTCTGAAGGTCGCGGATTATATATCAACAGGAATGGCGATTAAACCGTGACGGCACGGAATGTAGGAACTGTGATAAACAAGATAAGAAAGGGAGAAGTGGGGTGGCCGACGGGGATCGAACCCGCGACAACAGGAATCACAATCCTGGACTCTACCAACTGAGCTACGGCCACCACATAGATTCGGATATCAGCGATATCCTATCCGGTTGCACCTTCGGTTTAAACCGGATGGCGCGCCCGGCAGGGCTCGAACCTGCAACCCTCGGCTTAGAAGGCCGATGCTCTATCCGGTTGAGCTACGGGCGCATATCTGCATATGCAGGCTGAATTTTGGTCGGGGTAGAGAGATTCGAACTCCCGACATCCTGGTCCCAAACCAGGCGCGCTACCAGACTGCGCTATACCCCGACTAAACACTTGCAGAAGTAACGCTGCGAAGTGGGTGCGCATATTATAGCTGCCCCCCTACCTCGTCAACGGTTATTTAAAAAAATTAGTAAAAACAAATGCTTCGCGGGCTTTCCCGGTATCAGGACTGAACCCCGACCTTTGTTTTAGCGGCCGGGCATGCGAAAATCGCGCGCTCGAAACCAGCCTGCAGGACCTGATGCCTTTATGACCGCTCAACTCATCGACGGCAACGCCACCGCCAAAGCCATGCGCGAATCCATCCAGAAACGTGTAGCAGCACGCGCCGCCGCCGGACAACGCATTCCCGGCCTGGCTGTTATTCTGGTGGGCTCAGACCCTGCCTCGCAGGTTTACGTGTCTCACAAGCGCAAAGACTGCGAACAGGTGGGTATTAACAGCAAAGCATTCGACCTGCCGGCCACCACCTCTCAGCAGGAACTGCTCGATCTTATAGATCAGTTGAATAAAGACGACGAAGTCGACGGCATTCTGGTTCAGCTACCTCTGCCAGCCGGCCTTAAATCAGACGAAATCCTTGAACGTATCGACCCCACAAAAGACGTTGATGGCTTCCACCCGTTCAACGTGGGTCGCCTCGCTCAGCGTATGCCAATGCTGCGCCCCTGCACTCCGGCTGGTGTCGTTGATCTGCTTGAAGGTACAGGCCAGGACATCCGTGGCATGCACGCGGTCATCGTCGGCGCTTCAAACATTGTCGGTCGCCCGATGGGACTGGAGCTCTTGCTGAAAGGCTGTACTGTCACCACCTGCCACCGCTTTACCAAAGACCTGGAAAGCTTTGTAAGCCAGGCAGACATCGTTGTCGTTGCCGTCGGCAAGCCAGGCATCGTCAAAGGTGAATGGGTCAAAGAAGGTGCCATCGTGATTGATGTAGGCATCAACCGCCTCGACAGCGGTAAGCTGGTTGGCGATGTGGATTTTGCAGCCGCCGCAGAACGCGCAAACTTTATTACACCAGTACCGGGTGGTGTTGGCCCGATGACCCGTGCCAAACTGCTTGAGAACACCCTCTTCGCCTGTGAAGAACTTCACAGCTGATTCTGCCTAGCCCC
Organism: Thalassolituus sp.; assembly: GCA_052031325.1. GTDB lineage: Bacteria > Pseudomonadota > Gammaproteobacteria > Pseudomonadales > Oceanobacteraceae > Thalassolituus. Next base: position 6,613 of record JBPEXS010000034.1, read on the forward strand.
GCCACTGCGTGCGGGGCTTGCGCCCCCCCTATTCTCTTCCCGGTGCTTCAGCCCCTGACCTTCTCGATCTGCACTACCTGATAATCCGGCAATACCGACGGCCCGAACTGGGTATAGATCGACACATCTGCCGCATCACGCCCGTAGCCTACGGCCACATAACCTGCCTTCTTACCGTGCTGGGTGGCATCAAAGGTGTACCAGCGGTCATTCACATAAGCTTCAAACCAGGCGTGCATGTCCATCGGCTCCAGCCCGTGCAGGTACCCCACCACCATCCGCGCCGGAATCGCCAGCGAACGGCACAGAGCAATGCCAAGATGCGACAGGTCACGGCAGACGCCAGAGCCGCGCTGCTTTACCTCTGCTGCGGAGATGGGCACCGCACTGGTGCCCGGAAGATAGGCGATGTTGTTGCGCAGCCAGTCTTCAATGGCCTGCACCTGGTCATAACCCAGGATCTGACCGTAGGTGATATCCAGCGCCAGATCACCGAAGCGGTCTGACTCACAATAACGGCTGGGATACAGATACATCAGGGTTTCAGCAGGCAGAAACTCAGGGGACACAAACGGACTGCCAGGTGCGGTGGCCATCTGTTCCGCGATCACCACCTCAGCCGAGGTATGGATGGAAAACAGACCCGGTGGCGCTGTTAAGCGCTGACAGAGGTTTCCGTAACTGTCCGAGAACTCAACAACACGCACCATAGGATTCAACCGGAAGATCTCACGGGTGATCCATTGCTGCTGTCCACTGCGGGGACGCAACATCAGAATAAAAGGGGTAGGAACAGTCAGAATAAAACTGAGCTGGCAGCGGGTACGAAGCTGCATAGCGTCTCCTGACGACTTAAAGGGAGATTAATCTTCCGGACGAAGCTTCCACAATTCGCCTCCGTCCGTGGCCAGCCAGAGTGTACCCTGATGGTCTTCAAGAATCGCGCGAATTCTCTCACCGCGTTCCTCAAAATACCGCTCTTCACCTGTGGCCTCGGTTCCACTCAGCGTAATCCGGTTCAGATGCTGGAGTTTTAAAGCGCCCGCCAGCAGATCACCCTGCCAGCCATAAGTATTGTGCTTCACATACAACAGGCTGCCAGGCGCAATCGACGGCACATAGATCTTCTTCGCTGGTTCCATACCTTCCAACGACTCAACCCCCACTGACATCGGATTCCAGTATTCCTTACCGTGCGAAACCTCCGGCCAGCCGTAATTCAGACCGGGCTGAATCAGATTGATCTCATCGCCACCGCGCGGACCGTGCTCGATCTCCCACAAGCGCCCTTCACTATCAACTGCCAGCCCCTGTGGATTACGGTGGCCATAGCTCCAGATCTCAGGCAACACGCCTTTGACACCCACAAACGGGTTGTCTTCAGGCACGGAACCATCACGTTTTAAACGGATAACGCTGCCGTTATGACTGGAGCGATCCTGCGCACTCTCACGCGTACCGCGATCACCCACGGTGAAAAACACATACCCCGGCAAAAAGGCGATGCGGCTGCCGTAGTGATGACTCTTAGAAGACACCGACTCCGTCACCAGCAAGTCCTGCCAGTTAGTCAATGAGCTGGTTTTCATATCCAGCTTCGCCCGAGCCAGGGTTGTCGCCCCGTCATCACCTACTGGCTTGCTGTAAGTGAAATAAATCCAGTCACCGGGTTTGTAGTCCGGCGGCACCGCCACATCCAGCAAACCACCCTGCCCCGACACCCTGACCTGAGGCGCACCTTTAATCAGGGTGAGTGATCTGGATTGCGTATCAAACAAGTTGAACTGACCGGTAATGGAAGAAATCAGCAGCTTACCGGGCGCCACCTCCGCCATACCCCAAGGGCGGGATAGGTCTTTTGAAACGACTTCGACACCTGGGGCCGCATTGACGAATGAAGCGCAGAGAGAAAACAGAAGTACAAGCTGCAGACGAATCACGTTAACCATAAGAACCCCGAAGATTTGAACCAGAATGGATCATGCCCTATCAGAAAACTTTCAACCAATGACTGAGAGCAGTCACTACGACCAGCGACTGACCTGATGGTTCTTTCGAAACAAGCCAGCCATCAAAGCAGCTACTGACTGTAGGTTGCGTTTAGTGCGATGCACGTAACCCAACACCATAGAGACCACTCGTTGGGTCACGCCCTAAGGGCTAACCCAACCTACGCCTTAATGATACTGTCATCCTGCGGCTTGACCGCAGGATCCAC
>JBPEXS010000340.1:0-9060 GCA_052031325.1 Thalassolituus sp.
CGCACGATCAGCATCATTTTGGCGTGGGTTTTATAACCCACAACGCCATAGGTCACGACGGCACCCGCCTCCTGCAGGCGGTTGGCCAGATACAGGTTTTCTTCTTCGTCAAAGCGCGCGCGCAGCTCAATCACCACGGTGACTTCTTTGCTGTTACGCGCAGCTTCTACCAGCGCATTTACGATTTCAGATTTGGCACCGGTACGGTAGAGCGTCTGCTTAATGGCACGCACGCCAGGGTCTTTTGCGGCTTCACGCAGCAGATCGACCACTGGGGTGAAGGATTCGTAGGGGTGCAGCAGCAGGGTGTCTTTGCTGCGGATGCTCTCGAAGGTGCTCTTCTTAAAGGTCACATTTTTCGGCAGGCCCGGCGTAAACGGCGGGTAGCGCAGATCCGGGCGGTTAATCTGACCGATGACTTCAATCAGGCGACCCAGGTTCACCGGGCCATTGACCTGAAACAGGTCGTACACATCCAGATTAAACTGCTTCAGCAGAAACTCGATCAGATCATCCGGGCAGTTGTCCGCCACTTCGAGGCGCATCTCTTCGCCGAAGTTACGCGAATGCAGTTCGTCTTCCAGTGCGGTGGCCAGGTCCATGGTTTCTTCGTGGTCGATTTCCATGTCGGCATTACGCGTAACCCGGAACTGATAACACCCTTTAACCTGCATTCCCGGGAACAGCTCATCCGCAAACTCGTGCAGAATGGACGATAGAAATACAAACTGATCACCACCGGCGGTCAGTTCATCCGGCAGACGGATGATCCGTGGCAGAGAACGCGGTGCGGGAATGATGGCCATACCGGTCTCACGGCCAAAGGCGTCTTTGCCCTCAAGCTTCACAATAAAGTTCAGGCTTTTGTTCACCAGTCGTGGGAAAGGGTGAGACGGGTCCAGACCAATCGGGCTGATCAGCGGCTGAATGCTGTCGTCGAAATAATCACGGATCCAGATTTTCTGTTCATCCGTCCATTCTGAGCGACGCAGAAAGTGAATGTTTTCCTGGGCCAGTGCCGGCAGCAGAGTGTCGTTGAGAATCTCGTACTGTCGTTCAACGTTAACGCTGCACAGTTCGTGAATCTTGCTCAGCACTTCTTTCGGGTGCATGCCATCGGCACCGGCCTGCTCGCGGGCGTAGGTCAGCTGGTGGACCAGACCGGCAACACGGACTTCGTAAAACTCATCCAGGTTCTTACTGAAAATACAGAGAAAGAACAGGCGGTCCAGCAAAGGGTGGTGTTCATCGAGAGACTGCTCCAGAACACGGATATTAAACTGCAGGTGGCTGAGTTCACGGTTGATGTAAAACTCGCTGCTCTGCAGGTCAATTTCCTGAGGTTCTGTGCTCATGGGAAGGCTCTCGTTGCTGTTCATACTTACTGGTCCAGCCATTCGGCGTATTGTTTAGCGTAGTAGGTGAGGATGCCATCTGCACCGGCGCGGCGGATGCACATCAGTGATTCCTGCATGATGGCCACATCGTCCAGCCAGCCATTCTGTGCGGCGGCTTTGTGCATGGCGTATTCGCCACTGACCTGATACACAAAGGTGGGTACTTTGAATTCGTCTTTGACGCGACGCACGATATCCAGATACGGCATGCCCGGTTTGACCATCACCATATCCGCGCCTTCCGCCAGATCCATGGCCACTTCATGCAGGGCTTCGTCGCTGTTGGCCGGGTCCATCTGGTAGGTCTTCTTATCCGCTTTACCCAGTTTGGCAGCAGACCCCACCGCATCACGGAAAGGGCCGTAATAGGCGGAAGCGTACTTGGCGGAGTAAGCCATGATGCTGGTATTCACAAAGCCGTCTTCTTCGAGGGCTGCACGGATTTCACCGATGCGCCCATCCATCATGTCGGATGGGGCGACAATATCGGCACCGGCTTCAGCGTGAGACATGGCCTGCTTCACCAGGGTATCGACGGTGCGGTCATTCAGCACATAGCCACTCGTATCAATGATGCCGTCCTGACCGTGGGTGGTGAAAGGATCAAGCGCGACGTCCGTAATCACCCCCATACCCGGTACGGCGTCCTTGATGGCGCGCACGGCACGCTGCGCCAGACCATTCGGATTAAAGGCTTCTTCAGCGAGTTCGCTTTTGGCGTCATCCGGTGTGACCGGGAACAGTGCCATGGCCGGGATACCCAGTTTGTACAGATGCTTTGCTTCCGCAACCAGCAGGTCCACGGACAGGCGCTCAACACCGGGCATCGAGGCAACGGGTTCACGCTCCTGATGGCCTTCCAGCACAAACACCGGGTAGATCAGGTTGTTCACGGACAGGCTGGTTTCCTGCATCAGACGTCGCGAAAAATCGTTACGGCGCATGCGGCGCAGGCGGGTTTCCGGAAACAGGCGTTGGGCGTCGCTGAAGGACATTAAGGTCTCCTGATTGAAACAGTTGGCTGATCTTCCATCTGCGTTGTCATTGCGGTATTTCCCTGCAGTGACTTCCCAAAAACGAAAGGCAGACCGTTGCTAAAGATTGGTATCTGCAGTCCTGACCTTCGATTACGACAATAATCTGATAGGGTCCGGCAGATTATGAATAAATTGTGACAGTTTAATGATATAGCGACGGGCTCACACGCCCAACCTTGCTTATCGGTATTTATCCTCAATTTTCTGGATCACGTCATTACTGAGGCGCAGACTTTCCAGCAGGTCGAGGAGGTTATATTCCAGATTGACGTTGAGCAGGGTCTTCTGGCCATCAAAGAATTCCGGGTTATGGCCTTCGAATTTCAACGCCAGATTAAGCTGGCCATCCGGCTGATACTGCACACCGGACTGCAGCAGGTCATAACGGAAATCACTGAGCAGCTGCATGGCCAGCCCGGTACCCTGATTGGTTTTTGACAGGGCGTCTGCAGTTTCGCCGCGGTACTGGACAACGCCACCGGGATCACGGGCGAACAGGGTACCACCGGGAATGCTCGGGCCTTCCTGAGTCAGCACTACAGGTAGCAGACCATCCAGCAGACCGGTGGCATTGATCCCGGCCTGGGCTTCCAGCTCGGCGATCTGCGATAGCTGGATATGATCAAGGCGGATACCGAAGGCGTTGACGTCTTTGCGACTGTCATAGCGGATCAGCGGGGTATACACCCGACCACCCAGTACATCGGTATGCATTTCGTACACCGAGACATCGACATAACTGAAGTCCGCAGGCAGGCGTGTCTGACTGCGGGCCAGAATGTTACTCAGGGTAATACCGTTATCGAGCTTACCGGCCGAGACCTGGGCATCGAGCAGATAGTCTCCTGCCTGTTGCCCCCTGGCCGGGCGGCGCAGGGCCAGCAGCACATTCCCTTCATCCAATGTCATCAGGTTGTTGTAAATCAAACCGACGTCATCGGCGCGCAGCATGACATCGGGAATGATATCCAGGCCTGTCGCGGTTTCCTGCCAGTCGACCCATCCCTGTCCGGACAGGCGGCCATTCAGCAACTGCACCTGGGTAAGGTTGGCCATCTGGCTCATGCCTAGCGCGGTCCAGTCGAGAGTGGCGTCCTGCAGATGCCATTGCAGAGAGCCTTTGCCCTGCATCAGGTCATGCTGCAGACGGGTACGCAGGTCGATCTGCTGGTTGGCGGCGGTCAGATTCAGGTCAGCCTCAATGGCCTGCTGGTCATCACTCATTGCTATCGAAAAAGGCCCGCGGATCTGGACGTCCGGAACCGGCCAGATATCCCAGTCTGATGGCAACAGGCGGGTTTCCAGAGCACAACGTTCCAGCAGGTCGGCGCTGAAGCGTGCCGCAGTCAACAGGGTCGGTGTGCAGCTGATGGCGGTTTTACCGATGCGGATCAGGCCATCACCTGAGGTCACCCGTACGGGGTTGAGACTGAGCAGCCAGGGGGTGGTGTTCACACTCTGCGGGTTGCTGAGGTCGCCACTGAGTGACAGTTGACTCAGCAGCGTTGCGTTCATCGGGCTGATCACCCAGTCCGCCGGGGTGGTCGATGCCTCATCGGTGGTGGGTACGGATACCGTCAGACCGTCCGCTTTCAGAGACAGACCATCACCTGCAGAGAGTGTCCACTGGCCTTCTGGTGTCAGGGTTGCTGAGACCTTGCCCGCAGCGGTGCCTTGAATGGCAGGCAGAGTATCGCTGGCCGCCAGGTTCATGGTCAGCGTCACTGGCAGTCGTGCATAACTGTCTGTGGTCTGCTGCCAGTCGATATATGGTTCAAGACTGAAGCCGACCCGGTAATCCGTTGAGGTCAGTGTGCCTTGCAGGGTCGTGCTCAGTTCGCACGCAGAGAAATCCTGTTGGCAGGTGGCACTGAGGGCATTGAGGCGAGCCATGACGGTGTCCGGGTCAGCATCCGGATTGGTCATGGTCAGGTGTAGTGGGCCGGGGCTGATCGCTATCTGCCAGTTGCTGTCCTGCTGTGAATGCAATGCTGTCAGGCGGGTCTGTAAGGGATCAAGACGGATACCGTCTGCCAGTTCAGACTCCGCGGTATTGAGTGTCGCCTGCAGAGAGCCGGTCAGCTGTTCGGGCCAGATGGCCTCGTTGGGACTGCTGAGCTCGGCGGTGAGTGTCAGCCCCTCGCCAGAGACCGGGATATTGCTGATCATTGGCAGGCGTTGCTGCAGCCCGGGGAGGTCCGTCTGCAGGCGCAGATCCGCGGATGTGACGGACTCCGTCTGAGTCATACCTGCCCAGAGTTGCGCCAGCAGGGTCTCTCCCTGCGAGATCAGCAGTAAAAGATCAGCACGTTCGGGTGTGTTATCCGTCGATGCGATGCGTTGCAGGCGTGCATCGAGCTGCACGGTGCCGGTGAGCTCCGGCAGGTCGGCATGACCGCGCAACCACCATAGCTGTGGGTTCAGATCGGCAGCCAGACTCGCCTGCAGGTCGGGTGTTTTAACCTGAATGACTGGCAGAGTAATGTTGCCGATGGGCAGTGACATCAGGTCAGTCAGCACCGGTAATTCAATGTCGGGACGAGTGCTCAGTGCTGTAGCTTCGCCCGCTGTGACAACGGGTGAACTCGCTGAAGCCCCCGTGTCGCCAGTGTCTGCAATCGTAACAGAGAGAGTCTCTGCACTCAGGCTGTCGAGGTCGCCAGCGCTTAAGCGCTTAAGATCAAAGCTCAGAGTAACGCCGCTGGCGGCCAGCCGCGTAGTGGGATCGGGCATCAGCGTCAGCTGATTGAGTCTGAGCTGGGTGTGGTCGAGATAGTCAATTTCAATCAGACTGCCAGGGCCGACAAAGCGCTCCAGCAAGGGATTGATGATGGGAGAAAGGACCGGATTCAGATCGCTGGCAAAGCTGCGCAGCAATAGCCAGATGACCAGGGCGAGAATCAGAATCAGACTGATTACGCCGGTGATGAGGCCGGCCAGCCAGAACAGCACCCGCGTTGAGCGGTGCCGTTGCCGGGGTGCAGTGTCCGTTGCGGGGGTTGGCTGGGTCACGGTCGTTGTCGGTATCAGTTAGCGGTGATGGTTTTCACTCCTTCGGGGGTGCCGAGCAGCAGGACATCGGCCGGGCGCAGGGCAAACAGGCCGTTGGTGATGACACCTGTAATCTGGTTGATGCGGCTTTCCAGATCGGATGGAGACTGAATTTTCAGGTTATAAACATCGAGGATCTGACCGCCGTTGTCGGTAATCACACCTTCGCGGTACACCGGATCCCCCCCCAGTTTCACCAGTTCACGGGCGACGTGAGAGCGGGCCATCGGAATGACCTCGACCGGCAGTGGGAAGGTGCCCATCAGGCCAACGAGTTTGCTGGCATCGGCGATGCAGATGAATTTCTGCGCACAGGCGGCAACGATTTTTTCGCGCGTCAGGGCGGCACCGCCGCCTTTGATCATTTCCAGGCGGTCGTTGATTTCATCCGCGCCGTCGATGTAGAACTCAAAATTGCCCACGCTGTTCAGGTCATACACCGGGATACCGTGTTGCTTCAGGCGTTCAGCCGACGCCTCTGAGCTGGCCACCGCACCGTCAAAGTCGTGTTTCATTGTCGCCAGAGCATCAATGAAGCAGTTTGCGGTTGAGCCCGTACCTACGCCGACGATGCTGTCTTTTTCCAGATAGGGGTGAATGTAGTCAGCGGCGGCCTGGCCGGTCGCCTGCTTGAGTTCATCCTGGGTCATGTCGTGTTCCACGTGTTGAGGCCTGTGGGTGCGTAAAACAGGCCGGTTGTTGGCTGAAAGCTTCTCTCGTTTGGCGCAGAGAAGGTAGAAAGCATTATATGCGCCCCTACTATATAATGCGCCCCTTGCTTCTGCTGTATTGCGGGCTTTCCGACGCACACACTTGGATATCCAATGCTTAACGATTACCTGAAACGAATTCTGGCTGCACAGGTTTACGACGTGGCCATAGAAACTCCCCTGCATCAGGCCACGTTTCTGAGCGAGCGTCTGGGCAATCAGATCTGGCTTAAGCGTGAAGACAAGCAGCCGGTATATTCGTTCAAGATCCGTGGTGCCTACAACAAGGTTATGCAGTTGACCGAGGCTGAAAAAGCCTGCGGTGTGATTGCCGCTTCGGCTGGTAATCACGCTCAGGGGCTGGCCTTTGCCGCGCAGAAGCTGGGTATCAAAGCGGTGATTGTTATGCCGCGCACCACACCCGACATTAAGGTGATGTCAGTGAAGTCCTGGGGTGCGCGGGTCATCCTCCACGGTGATGCCTTTGATGAGGCCTTTGAGCATTCACAGAAACTGGTCGAAGAAAAAGGCTACACCTACATTCACCCCTACGATGACCCCGATACGATTGCCGGTCAGGGCACCATTGCGGTTGAAATCCTCAAGCAGATGAGCGAGCAGCCGGATGCGGTGTTTATTCCGGTGGGCGGTGGCGGCCTGATTGCCGGTATGGCGGCCTACATCAAATCCATTGCCCCTGACGTAAAAATCATCGGTGTTGAAAGCACGGAGTCTGCTTGTCTGGCAGCGGCCATGAGTGCTGGGCGTCGCGTTAAGCTCAAAGAGGTCGGTATCTTTGCCGATGGTGTGGCGGTTGCACAGATTGGCCAGCACACCTGGAAGGTCTGCAAAGAGTATGTCGATGAAGTCATCACCGTTACCCCGGATGAAATCTGCGCGTCGATCAAAGATACCTTTGATGATACCCGGGCGATTTCCGAACCATCCGGTGCTCTCGCTCTGGCCGGGATCAAAAAATACATCGAACGCGAGCAATGCACCGATAAAAAACTGGTCGCTATTCTCAGCGGTGCCAACGTGAATTTTGACCGTCTGCGTTACATCTCTGAAGTGGCGGAAATCGGTGAAGGCCGCGAAGTTATTCTCTCGGTCACCATTCCTGAAGAGCCGGGCAGCTTCCAACGTTTCTGCTCGTTGCTGGGGCGTCGTCCGATCACGGAATTTAATTATCGATACTCGCGTGTGGATCAGGCGCAGATTTATGTCGGTGTTAAAGTCGGCGTAGAAGCGGGAGCGCGTGCAGCGCTGGTGGATGAACTGCGGGCGGATAATTATCCGGTGGTTGATATCACCGATGATGAGATCGCCAAATACCACATCCGCCATATGGTGGGAGGGCACGCGCCTGAGATGGTGACGGATGAGCGGGTGTATCGCTTTGAATATCCGGAACGTCCCGGAGCTTTACTGATGTTCCTGCGCAAACTCGGTAAGCGCTTTAATATCTCGCTGTTCCACTACCGTAATCACGGCGCTGCGTATGGCCGGGTGCTGGTGGGTCTGCAGATTCCGGATGACAAACGTCCTCAGTTTCAGGGGTACCTGGAAGAACTGGGCTATCGTTATTGGGATGAAACCGATAACGCGGCGTACCGCAGCTTTCTGCGTTAACGCTCGCAGAGTTCACTCAGAAAACATCCAGAACCCACGAACTGACCGTATTTTATGCTGGCCATACTGAGATATTCCGCTCTTGCTCTGATTTTTGTCTTTGGTTGCCTGGCTGGGCTGCTGCTTTGTGTGGTGCGCCCGTTTCACCGTGACAACAGCTACTGGTGCGCACGCCTGTTTGCGCTGGCGCGTTTCCCCCTGGGCATTACTTATCAGCAACTGAACAGGCCACCACTGGGCTTATCTGCTCAGGCGGTCTACGTCTGTAATCATCAGGATTCGCTGGATATGTTTCTTTACGGCCCCATGCTGCCGAAAAACATCGCCTTTCTGGGTAAACACAGCCTGATGTATATCCCATTGTTCGGTCAGCTGTTCTGGCTGGCGGGCAATGTCTTTATTAACCGCGCGGATAAGCGCAAGGCCCACACTGCTCTGGTCGAAGCGGCTGAGAATGTGCAGCGCAAAGGCTGTGCGGTGTTTGTTTTTCCGGAAGGCACCCGCTCCCGGGGGCAGGGGCTGCTGCCGTTCAAGCACGGCGCTTTTACCCTGGCGATTGAAGCCGGGTTGCCGGTGATTCCTCTGGTGTTCAGCAGCACGCATCGCAATATCGATCTGAATCGTCTGCGCGCCGGTGAAATCCGCATGGAATATCTGCCGCCTGTCTCCGTGGAAGGTCTGAACCGCAAAGATGCACGCCGGCTGGCGGCTGAAGTGCAGGTGGCGATGGCGCAGAAGCTGGATGAGCTGGATCAGCAGCTGGCTGATATTAAAGTCTGAGTCGAAAAAAGGTCATATATCAGTTTTAAATAACTTCTCTCCGTCTGTAATTCTGAGTTTCTGGAGTGTTTGTTGATAAAACTGGATTATGCGGCTCTGACAAATTTTCGTCTGCGGTGAGCCCTGGATGTCAAAAGTGAACAGACCTCCGAGACAGGACGTCGAGGAAAGACCAGTGAGGCAGGACGCCGAATTGGTCTGTGGTCGTTGAGAACTTGAAGACAGGAAGGACTAGCGAGCCGTCGTCGAAAAAGGCAGGAGGTCTGGAGGATAAGATCCTCCAGAAACTCAGAAACTCAGAAACTCAGAAACTCAGAAACTCAGAAACTCAGCTCACACTCTCCCTTTACTGAACTTCTCCCGCGCCAGCTGTTTTTTCCGGTCGCTCTTGCGCAGCAACACATAAAAGGCCCCTGCACCGCCATGATGCTGCTGGGCGGTGTGAAACGCCTG
>JBPEXS010000341.1:0-2129 GCA_052031325.1 Thalassolituus sp.
TTTTGCGTTTACGGCTGACAAAGTGGCTGAGGTAGTGTTCGAAAGAGTCGTAACCCCGGTTAAACCAGTGAAACTGACAGGCACTGCGCAATCCGGGTCTCAGGGCCTCTGTGGTGGCCTCCGGTGCAGGGAATTCTCCGCAGACCGGGAAGTTCAGGTGCCAGCCAGAAAAGCCCTGCTGATCGCACTCACGTGCAAGTTGCGGGTACAGACCGTCAAAGTGCTCTGGCTCACCCAGCAGGCGGGGTCCCGAAGCGGGGGTGAAGGGGATGCCAAGCAGCAGCTTAGGGTAATAGGCCATGCCATAGCGTTGATAGGCTTCGGCCCAGGCCCAGTCAAACACGTATTCGCCGTAACTGTGGGATTTCACGTACGCGGGAACGGCGGCGATCAGCCGGTCGTTTTCATCGGTCAGAATGCGATGAGCGGGTTGCCAGCCGGTGCGGTCTGAGGCACAGCCACTGGCTTCCAGGGCACTGAGAAAGGCGTGACTGGCAAAGGGATAACGACCGGGTATCAGGGCATCCCAGGATTCTGCGCTGACCTGCCTTATGTCCTCAATTGTCGAGAAATTTCCCATAAATCAGTGACCTGCTCGTGTACGGCGCCTATTATCAATAAGGAAAAGGATAAAAAACGGGAGTCTGATTATGTTCTGCCTTGATGAGCGCCTGCAAGCCGATACCGAGTACCTCGGCCATTTCCCACTTTGTCAGGTGCTGTTGATGAAAGACAGCCGCTACCCCTGGGTGATTCTGGTTCCGGCGAAAAAAGGTATGTCGGAGTACTACCATCTGTCGGCCAAAGACCGTACCCAGCTGATGGAAGAATCGTCCCGTGTGGCGGAGAAAATGGCAGATCACTTTTCTGCCGATTCCATGAACGTCGCAGAGCTCGGCAACATCGTCTCTCAGCTGCATGTACACCATGTGGCGCGTAACGAGGGCGATCCGGCCTGGCCGGGACCCGTGTGGGGTCACAGCCCCATGGTGCCCTACGATGAAGCAGCACTGGCGGAGCGTAAGAAAGAACTGCTGGAACTCTTTGACAGTTATTTTATCGATGAGTCTGAGATCCCGGGTGAAGATGCCAGCAATGTGTACTGGTAAGTTATCACCGAGTTAAACACCCTGCAGGAGAACGCATGAAAGTCTTCCGTCGTTACATGCACAACGACCTGAGAAATTTCAATTATCTGGTTGGTTGTGAGCACACCCGCGAAGCCATTGCCATCGACCCGCTGGATGGCGAGGGCATGGTGAAACTGGCTGCGGATGAGGGCTATAACATCCGCCTGATCATCAATACCCATGAGCATCACGATCATATCGAGGGTAATCCCGCCGTGGTTGCAGCGACGGGGGCGCAGATTCTGGCGCACTATAACGCCATTGGCCGTATCCCCCGTGTTGACCGCGGGCTGCTACCCGGCGATTACGTTTCGCTGGGCAGTATCCGCATGAAGGTGTTGTACACCCCAGGTCATACCGCCGTGCATGTGTGTCTGTTGGTCGAGGCCGCTAACAATGACGGAGTACCGGCATTGTTTTCCGGCGATACCCTGTTCAATGCCTGCGCGGGCAATTGCAGAAACGGCGGTGACGTCAACGATATGTACGATACGTTTGTGTCTCAGATTCAGACACTGCCGGATGAAACCCTGCTGTACCCGGGTCACGACTACATGAAGAATAATCTGGCTTTTGCGCTGACCCGCGAGCCAGAGAATCAGGAGGCACAGCACTGGCAGAGCGAGGTTGCCGAGACCGAAGCCGATGCCATGCCGGTGATGACGCTGGGGCAGGAACGTCAGTACAACCCCTTCCTGCGTCTGCACTCTCAGGTGCTGCGCGACAAACTGAAGCAGGAATTCCCGGACATGGGTATGGGGGACCGTGATGTCTTTACCGCACTGCGTCGTCTGCGTGATGCCTGGTAACTGAACTCAGGGGTCAGTCTTTCACGCTCAGACGGTAAGTCTGGTGGCAGGCGTTGCAGGTATCCAGCAATTCTTCCATGGTCTCAAGCTGCTCCGTCAAAGGCAGGTCCGGATGGCGCAGAGCCTGCCAGTGTTTCTGCATCTCTTTTGACATGGCCCTGAAGCCCTCTGGCATCATTTCGTGCAGGGT
>JBPEXS010000342.1:0-5189 GCA_052031325.1 Thalassolituus sp.
CAGATTCGGGCCCGTTACGAGAAAGTGAAGGGCAGTGCGGTAAACCCGGTACTGCGTGAGGGTAACTCTGATCGTCGTGCACCAGGTTCTGTAAAAGAGTATGCACGTCAGAATCCTCACAGCATGGGTGAATGGGTTGCCGAATCAAAAACAGAAGTTGCACACATGAGTGATGGCGACTTCTATGGCAGTGAGCAGTCTCTGACGCTGGAGGATGCTGATCAGGTCCGTATTGAGCTGGTAACCGCTGATGGTTCAACTGTGGGTCTTAAAGGCGCGGTTGATCTGCTGTCTGGAGAAGTTGTCGATGCTTCTGTGATGCACACTGCCGAGCTGCGGTCTTTCCTCGACGGTGCCATTGCCAAAGCCAAAGAAGAAAACGTCCTGCTGTCAGTTCACCTGAAAGCCACCATGATGAAAGTATCTGATCCGATTATCTTCGGTCATGCAGTTTCTGTGTTCTTTGCGCCTGTGTTCGAAAAGTATTCTGAAACGTTCAAAAGCCTGGGCGTTGACCCGGATAACGGCCTGGCGGACGTTTACAGCAAAATTGAAGAGCTGCCAGAAGCAGAAAGCAGTGCCATCAAAGCCGATATTCAGGCTTGCTACGCTGAACGTCCACGTCTGGCGATGGTGAACTCTGACAAGGGTATTACCAATCTGCACATGCCGAATGATGTGATTGTGGATGCCTCTATGCCAGCCATGATCCGTAGCTCAGGCAAGATGTGGGGTCCGGATGGCGAGATGTATGACACTCTCGCGGTTATTCCAGATCGTTGTTACGCCGGTGTTTACCAGGAAACCATTGATTTCTGCAAGCAGCATGGTGCTTTCGACCCCCGCACGATGGGTAGTGTTTCTAACGTGGGTCTGATGGCTCAGAAGGCCGAAGAATACGGCTCACATAACAAGACGTTCGAAATCTCTCAGGACGGTGTTGTCCGTGTGGTCAGTGGTTCTGGCAAAGTACTGATGGAACACCCGGTTAAGAAGGGGGATATCTGGCGCATGTGTCAGGCCAAAGATGCCCCGATCCGTGACTGGGTGAAACTGGCTGTTAAGCGTGCACGTGCGACCGGTACGCCAGCGGTATTCTGGCTGGATAAAGACCGTGCTCATGATGCGCAACTGATTAAGAAGGTAGAAGAATACCTGCCAATGCACGATACCGATGGTCTGGATATCCGCATTATGGCGCCACAGGAAGCGACCCGCTTCTCACTTGAACGTATGAAGGAAGGTAAAGATACCATCTCTGTGACCGGTAACGTTCTGCGTGATTACCTGACGGATCTGTTCCCGATTCTTGAGCTGGGTACCAGTGCGAAAATGCTGTCTATCGTACCTCTGATGAATGGCGGTGGCCTGTTCGAGACAGGTGCCGGTGGTTCTGCGCCTAAGCACGTTCAGCAATTTGTTGAAGAGAACTTCCTGCGTTGGGATTCCCTGGGTGAATTCATGGCGCTGTCTGCGTCTCTGGAGCACCTGGCGCAACAGACGGATAACACCCGTGCTGGTGTGCTGGCTGAAACTCTGGACCAGGCGACCGGCAAGCTGCTTGCTGAGTATAAGTCGCCGGGTCGTTCTGTTGGTAATATCGACAATCGTGGTAGCCATTTCTATCTGGCCATGTACTGGGCAGAAGCTCTGGCGGCACAGGATAAGAGCTCAAGGCTGAAGGAATTCTTTACGCCAATTGCCGCGGCGCTGGCGGCCAATGAAGAAACGATTGTTGGTGAGCTGAAAGCGGTTCAGGGGAGTTCAGTGGATATCGGTGGATATTACCGCCCGGATGATTCTCTGGCGGCCTCTGCGATGCGTCCTAGCGCGACTCTGAATGCCATTATTGATGGTGAATAACCTCAAGGTATTGCCAGCTCTGCGGAAAATTGCATGGGTGGACTGCCAGGAGTGATGAAAAGCGGGCCAAGTGGCCCGTTTTTCTTTTCTGTTTGTCTGGCGAACTCATTTTTACCTTGTGGGTGGTCACGCGCGTGAGTGTAAGCACCAGAGGCATCTTTCAGAACAAGTCGTGATGTATGAGTATTGAGAGTGTGTGCAGATACAACGCCATGAAGGTAAAACCTGCCAGTTCACTGGCAAGTTTTACAGGCGTTACCGGTATGATTGTCTGAACAGAAATTCAGGAATGTCTGAATTCAGGTTCAGGCGACATCGCTGGTTTTTGATTCAGAGGTTTCTTCATCTTCCATAGATCCGAGAATACGGATATCGATGGCGTGAAGGCCCTTATCACTGGGTTTGATATTGAACTCGACAGGCTGACCAGCCTTCAGAGTGCGATAGCCATCCATGTCGATGACAGAGTAGTGGGCGAAGAGATCTTCGCTGGTCTCATCACAAAGAATAAAACCATAACCTTTGGCGTTGTTAAACCATTTAACAGTCCCTGTTTTCATGCTGCAGTCACCTCCCTTTGGTATAGCCGGATCCAATTCATCGGCTGACAGCAGTAAAACCTTACGCCGGGAAATTAGCCTCGTCAACAGAACGCAACGTGCCAATTTCCGATTGTTGGTTATGTCAGGGCGTGGACGGTATTATTACAATAAATTGAACACAACAAACCAATCGAAGCGCTATGATCGAATCTAATCTAAGCTTAAGCAATGAAGATACTCACCACGATCATGACTCAGGTACGGTGGTACAGGAGTCTGATCCGGCGCTGAAGCGCCCAGCTATGTACAGTGTGGTGATGCTGAATGACGATTACACACCGATGGAGTTTGTTGTTGAGGTTCTGCAAAACTTTTTCAGCAAAACTCCGGAGCAGGCAACTCAGATCATGCTGACGGTTCACACAAAAGGCAGTGCAGTCTGCGCCATTCTTACTAAAGATGTCGCGGAAACTAAAGCCGCCCTGGTGAATCAATATGCAAGAGACTGCCAGCATCCCCTGATGTGTGAGATCGCACCGGCAGAGGATTAAACACGAGGAGGCACCATGCTGAACCGAGAATTAGAGCAGACCCTTAACGACGCATTTAAAGAAGCAAGGAACAAGCGCCATGAGTTTATGACGGTTGAACACCTGCTGCTTGCTTTGCTTGATAACGATGCGGCTCAGGCTGTGTTGCAGGCATGCGGTGCTGACATGCCGAAACTCCGTAAAGACCTGGATGAGTTTGTTGATGCAACCACACCTTTAATCCCGGAAGCGGATTCAGAGCGCGAGACTCAGCCCACACTGGGCTTTCAGCGGGTTCTGCAGCGTGCAGTTTTCCACGTACAGTCTTCTGGTAAGTCAGAAGTGACGGGCGCCAATGTTCTGGTTGCGATATTCAGCGAGCAGGAAAGTCAGGCTGTTTACTTCCTCAAACAACAGAATATCGCCCGTATTGATGTCGTGAATTACATCTCTCACGGTATTTCTAAGGTGTCTGGTCAGAACGAAGACAGTGAACAGATCTCTGAAACACTTGAGGAAGAAGCTGAGAGTGGTTCTAAATCAGCCCTGGAAGGTTATGCCACCAATCTCAATAAACAGGCAAAAGACGGCAAGATCGACCCTCTGATCGGTCGTGACTTTGAAGTGAATCGTCTGGTTCAGATTCTGGCCCGTCGTCGTAAGAATAACCCTCTTTTGGTGGGTGATTCCGGTGTTGGTAAAACGGCTATTGTCGAAGGTCTGGCGAAGCGCATCGTTGATGGCGATGTACCCGATGTGATCAGTGATGCCGTGGTTTACAGTCTGGATATGGGCGCTCTGCTGGCTGGTACTAAGTACCGCGGTGACTTCGAGAAGCGTTTCAAGGCGCTGCTGGCTGAGCTGAAGCGGCAGCCACATGGCATTCTGTTTATCGACGAAATCCATACCATCATCGGAGCGGGTGCAGCATCGGGTGGTGTGATGGATGCCAGTAACCTGCTGAAGCCACTGCTGAGTTCCGGTGAAATCCGCTGTGTGGGTTCCACAACCTTTACTGAATTCCGTGGCATCTTTGAAAAGGACAGTGCGCTCACGCGTCGTTTCCAGAAAATCGATGTGGCTGAGCCTTCTGTTGAGGATACCTACAAAATTCTCAAAGGACTCAAGTCCCGTTTTGAAGAGCACCATAACGTCCGTTACACCGATAAGGCCCTGAAAGCCGCGGCTGAGCTGGCTGATCGTTATATCAACGACCGCAATATGCCTGACAAGGCCATTGATGTGATTGATGAGGTGGGGGCCCTGCAGCAGATGGTGCCACCGAGTCGTCGCAAAAAAACCATCAGTGTGAGTGAGGTCGAAGAGGTAGTTGCTGCTATTGCTCGCATTCCGCCGAAATCTGTCTCAGCCTCGGACAAAGAGCTGCTGTTTGGCCTTGAAGACAAACTGGGCATGGTGGTGTTTGGCCAGGATGAGGCGATTCAGTCGCTGAGTACGGCGATCAAAATGTCCCGTGCGGGTCTGAATAATCCACAGAAGCCAATCGGCTCATTCCTGTTTGCTGGTCCGACCGGTGTTGGTAAGACCGAAGTAACCCGTCAGCTGGCGTCCGTCATGGGCATGGAGCTGGTGCGCTTTGATATGTCCGAATATATGGAGCGCCATACCGTTTCCCGTCTGATTGGCGCACCTCCTGGGTATGTTGGTTACGACCAGGGTGGCCTGCTGACGGAGGCTGTGAATAAAAACCCTCATTGTGTGTTGCTGCTGGATGAGATCGAGAAAGCGCACCCTGAAGTGTTCAATATTCTGCTTCAGGTAATGGACCACGGCACCTTGACCGACAATAACGGCCGTAAAACGGATTTCCGCAATGTGATCCTGGTGATGACAACCAACGCGGGTGCTCAGGATATGAGTCGTGCGAGCATCGGTTTTACCACTCAGGACCATACGACGGATGGTGCAGAGGCTCTCAAGCGTCTGTTTACTCCGGAGTTCCGCAACCGTCTCGACAGTATCATTCAGTTTGCTCCGTTAAGTCGCGATACCATTCTGCATGTGGTCGACAAGTTCCTGGTTGAGCTTCAGGCTCAGCTTGATGACAAGGCAGTTATGCTGCACGTGTCTGATGAAGCGCGTGCCTGGCTGGGTGAGCATGGGTATGACGAAAAAATGGGTGCACGCCCAATGGCCCGTCTGGTTCAGGAGAAAATCAAAAAGCCGCTGGCAGAAAAGATTCTCTTTGGTGAGCTGAGCAAGGGTGGGGACGTCGATGTTCTGGTATCGGATG
>JBPEXS010000343.1:0-10170 GCA_052031325.1 Thalassolituus sp.
ATCTTGGCTCCATGAGTGAAAGTATTCAGGTGGTTATGCGAGACCATGCAGACATGCGCCCGGGTGATGCCTTTGTGCTGAATACGCCCTACAACGGCGGTACTCACCTGCCGGATGTCACTGTAGTAAAACCGGTGTTTCTCAGTGCTGACGAGCAACCCGATTTTTACGTGGCGGCGCGCGGGCACCATGCGGATATCGGGGGGATTTCTCCGGGCTCTATGCCGTCGCACAGCAGTCACATCGGGGAGGAGGGTGTGATACTGGATAATCAGGTATTGATGCGCGATGGCGTGTTTCAGGAGTCGGCTCTGCGCCACCTGCTGACGGCTGCTGAGTACCCGGCGCGAAATCCGGATCAGAATATCGCTGATCTGATGGCACAGTTGGCAGCGTGTGAAAAAGGCGCCAGTGAGCTCAAGGTGCTAAGCCAGCGTTACGGGCTGGAAACCCTGCATACCTACATGGCATTTGTACTGGACAACGCAGAGCAGACATTACGTGACTGCCTGCAGGAAATGCCTGAGGGAACATTCAGTTGCGAGATGGATGACGGATCGCAGTTCCGTCTGAGCCTCAGTCGTGACGCCGCCAGTGGTAACGCCGTACTGGACTTCAGCGGCACGGGTTACCGTGCTGATCAACCGATGCATCCGGGCAACTTTAATGCGCCTGAATCGGTAGTGAAGGCCGCTGTGCTTTACGCCTTCCGGGTACTGGTTGAAAAGCCAATGCCGCTCAATGCCGGATTCTTCCGGGCGTTGACGCTGAAGATTCCTCCAGCCTCTATGATCAGCCCGCAATACCCGGCAGCGGTGGTGTCGGGCAATGTCGAAACCGCTCAGTACCTGACGGACTGCATAATGGCGGCGCTTGAGATCATGGCTGGCAGCCAGGGCACCAACAACAACTTCACCTTTGGTAATGCCCAGTATCAGTATTACGAAACTCTGTGCGGTGGTGCCGGTGCCAGTGCTTCAGGCCCCGGGGCCAGCGCGGTGCACACGCACATGACCAACTCCCGCCTCACCGATCCGGAGATTCTTGAACAGCGTTATCCTGTGGTTCTGGATCACTTTCATATCCGCCAGCTCAGTGGCGGAGCTGGGCAGAATCCGGGTGGCAACGGTGTTGAGCGTCATATCCGCTTTTTAAAAGCCATGACTGCAAACATCATCAGCGGTCACCGCGAGCAGGCGCCGCATGGGCTTAAGGGGGGGGACCCCGGTGCGACCGGTAACAACTTTGTGCTGCGCCAGGAGGGTCGCTGTGAATGGCTGGCAGGTTGTGCAGAAGTACAGCTGCAGGCCGGTGACACCTTCTGCATTCATACTCCGGGCGGTGGCGGGTGGGGCCTCAGAAGCTGATTTTTCTAATGGATACATTTGGTTACGGGCATCACTGAGGGATTGTCTATAGTTATCTGAGAGCATTAAAAAGAGCACCTGATATCACAGGTGCCAGCTTCCGGAGGCGATATGGCATTTCTTAACAACCTCAGCATTCAGCAGAAGTTGGCAATACCCACCATTATTGTGGCAGTGATCGTGTTGCTCAGCTCTTTGAGTTCTTACCGTCTGAGTTCCGAGCTGACCGAACAGATGAGTGAAACCTCGGACGTTTATCTGCAGTCCATCGTGTTGGGCCTGAATGCAGACCGTGATCTGTACCAGGCTCTCACGGCCAGTCAGGACTACATTTTTACCCGCAGTCAGGGCGGCGATGTCAGCAAAGACATGGAATCCTTCCGGGAAAATGCCCAGCAGGCACTGGACCGCATGAATCAGTTGCTGGCCCTGATGTCGGCATACCCTCAGGTCACTGATCTGGCCAAAAACTTCCAGACCGACTATGACCGCTGGCTCGCGAACGCAGAGCGGGTTCTGGTGCTGGCTGATGCCGGTGATATCCGCGGCGCGGCGACCCTGAATACCGGAGAGGCCGGGGCGGATTTCAGCCGTCTGCGTTCTTACTACGATGTGGTCGTTGAAGAGGTTGTCAAAATCTCTGAACAGAACATGCAGAGCACTATTTCCGAAACGGAAACACAACAGGCGGGCCTGATTCTGGGCGTTGCACTGGTATTGTTGGCCAGCGGTATCAGTGTGGTGTTTGGCCCGCGTCTGGTAACCCGTCGACTTGGGTATCTGCGCAGGGTGATTGATGGCATCACCTCGGGTGATGGTGATCTGCGTACGCGCCTGGATGCTAAGGGTGAGGACGAAGTGGCCGTGCTGGCACATTCCTTTAATGGCCTGATGGATAAGCTGCAGCAGCTGATCAGTAAAATCAAAGATGACTTTACGTCTCTTGATCAGAGTGTCGGCCAGATGGAAGAGCGTTCGGCCGGGAGTGATACGATTTTCAGTCGCCAGCAGTCGAGTCTGCAGAATATCGTTGCTGCAGTGACTGAGGTGAATGAGGCAGCGCAGTCGATTGCGGACAATTCTGCCCGGGCGTCCGGGTTTACTCAGAACGCCAGCAAAACGGCCTCCGAGTCGCGTCAGTTAATGGCCGATGCCTCAGAGCAGGTTTCACTGCTGTCGCAGGCGGTGGAGCAGGCCAGCGGTGTGGTATCACGCCTGTCTGAGGAGTCCTCCGGGATTGTTCAGGTGCTTGAAGTCATTCAGGATATTGCCGAACAGACCAACCTGCTGGCCCTGAATGCGGCCATTGAAGCCGCGCGGGCGGGAGAGCAGGGCAGGGGCTTTGCGGTGGTCGCCGATGAAGTCCGGACTCTGGCCGGACGCACCCAGCGTTCGACGGAAGATATTCGTGAGATGATCAGTCGTCTGCAGAATGGGGTTGAACAGGCCGTTTCTGCGATGACCTCGGGCAGCGGTCAGATGACCGAGGTATCTCAGCTGGCTTCACAGGTCCGCGATCTGACGGAAACCCTCGAAGACGCCATTTCTCAAAGCAGCCAGGAAATTGTCCATATCGCCAAAGCCACCCGCCAGCAGAGCGATGTGACCGAAGGTGTGGCGCAGAACGCCGACCAGTTACAGTCCCTGTTTGCAGAGACCCGTCATAACGTCAGCGAGACCCGCAAGGTTGCAGGGCAGATCTCCTCTATGTCAGCAGGTATGAAAGAGACGATCGGTCGCTTCCAGATCTGATGATGAGCAGGCAACCGTCTTAATTACCGGGCATGGACCTGAGTACGTTCAGAAATACTTCAGGTTCAGGCCGCACACGGTAATTGTCGGTTTCATCGGCCCAGACGACCCGGCCTTCCGCATCGGTAATGATCACAGTGGGCATGGGTGCTTCAGTATCGTAGCCCAGCGCTTCAAGACCGGTCGGGATGCCGAATGCCGAGGCGATGCCCAGGGTTTTCGCGGCCTGATTGCCCGGGTCCGTCAGGTAGCGGAACGCCACCCCCAACTTGTCCGCCAGCTGTCTGGTCTGAGTTTCTGGCTGCGGCGAAATCAGCAGTACGTCAGCCCCCAGAGCTTCAATCTCCCGGTAGGCCTCAGCGACTTCGCGGATCTGCGCCATACACAGCGGACACCAGTTACCCCGATAAAACAGCAGAACACTGGGTCTGTGGATCAGAGTGTGAAGCGCTTCTGGCTGGCCTGATTCATTGACGAGGGTGACATCGGGCAGTGGTTTGCCAGTGTGCAGCGACTGGCTGGGTGTGCGGCCGTAATGTGAATACCAGTACACATACAACAGAAACCCCGCATAGCTGAGTCCGCCATAAAGCGCGGGTGTCCAGTCACCCAGCTGCCAACCCTTGAACAGAATAAGCCCTGAGCCAAGCAGAATCAGCACGTGTGCTTCAGGCAGGTTGGCCCGGGTCCTGGCAACCACAGGCTTCAGCATCAGCAGCCCTATGCCCAGAGCAAGCGGTGCTGAAGTCAGAAGTACACCCGACCAGGCAAGGGGATTATCTCCTGTCACTAACTGCCATGCCGCCCAGAGGCTGATGATCCAGATCAGGCTGAGGTAGAGCGATACATACGCGGCTTTCAGACGCTGCATCATGATGATGCCCTCAGTTTGCCGACACGGTTGAACAGGCCACGGTAACTGACCAGCAGGATGACATCGAGCAGTGACCAGAAGCCGCTGTCTCTCAGTTTCGGATCTTTGCCAGCACTCATACGGTGAATCTGGCGCTCGTACCAGGCCACCTCCATCAACGCCATCTTATCAATGGCTTTGATCCCGGTTTTTATCGGTCGTACTACGCTGTGAACATTCTCACCAGCAAACAGACGCTGCGGCAGATCGGGCTCAACACACAAAGGTCGACCCATACCGATCAGGTCACAGGCGCCGCTGTCGACCGCTTCGCTCATGCCTGCTGCGGTGCGGAAGCCGCCGGTAACCAGCAGGGGTACACTGACCTTATTGCGCAGTTGTTCGGCAAATTCCAGAAAATAGGCCTCGCGTTGCCGGGTTGATTCTTTGATGCCTTCGTAATCACCTTTCTTGCCGGTCACCAGCGTTGGTGTTTCGTAAGAGCCGCCAGAGATCTCAATCAGGTCTATGCCCTCTTCTGCCAGTGCTTCAGCCACTAACATGGCATCACCCTCATCAAAACCACCACGCTGAAAGTCGGCCGAGTTCATTTTGATACCGATGTTAAAGCCAGCCCCGGTGGCGCTGCGCATGGCCCGGAACACCTCAAGTACCAATCGCATGCGGTTTTCAATCGGGCCGCCCCAGGCATCGTCACGTTTATTGTGCAGGGGTGAAAGAAACTGACTGAGCAGATAGCCGTGAGCGGCATGAATCTGGACACCGTCGAAGCCTGCCTGCTGAGCCAGCGCAGCGGCCCGGGCAAAGCGTTGAATGACGTCCTGAATATCTGCTTCTTCCATGGCCCGCGGCATGGCGAAGTAGCGCTTCAGCTCGGGCTTAAGGGGCAGGGCGCTGGGTGCGATTGGTGCCGAGTTGATGACAATGGGTGCCTGTTTGCCGGGGTGATTGAGCTGCATCCAGATCTGCCCACCACCGGACTGGCCGGCTGCGGCCCATTGCCGGAGCAGATCCATATCGCGGTCATCTTCCAGCACCACGTTATTCGGCTCACCGATGTGGCGGCGATCGATCATAACGTTCCCGGTCATCAGCAGGCCACTGCCACCACTGGCCCAGCGCTGATACAGCACGGGCAGGCGCGGTGTAACCCGAAGGGAGGCGCTACCCAGGGTTTCACTCAGTGCGGATTTGACGATGCGGTTGGGCAAGGTACTGCCGTTCGGAAGGGTCAGTGGTTGACTCAGGGTCTCAGCCGGCTTCATTCGTTCTCCTGCAGGGAGTCTGCTATTATTTGATAGTTGTCGAACTATAAAAGACATTTCGATAGTTATCAAACTGTCGGAATGACTCAGAGATCCGTTTCTATATGACAGATGAACAACTCGCTCAGGCTTTTGCAGCGTTGGGCAATGCCAACCGGTTGAAAATTTTCCGCAGTGTTCTGGAACAGACCTCCCGTGATATCGGCCCGGAAGAGGATGCCGGCTGCCTGATTTACGATGTCATCAACAAGCTCGATATCGGTGCCCCGACGGTGTCACACCATGTGAAGATTCTGGAGCGTGCCGGTCTGATCAGTGTGACCCGCAACGGACGCTTTCTGTCCTGCCACCTGAACCCTGAAACCCGGGAGCAGATGAGCCGCTTTTTCAAACCGGACAAAGATTTACTTACCGCCAGTTGAATTCCGCACTGAGCTTTGTTGATATGGTGTTATATGAGTCTTTATGTGTCAGTCCTGACTCAGAACCTTCACTTTTTCTGAGACAGTATGCGTAACCCTGTATCGCTGGTTTATCTGATCATTCTGCTGCTGGCTGTACCTGCCAGCGGTGCCGTCGTCTCTGACGAATCTTTCCGTACCTCGTTTGAAGCTGCCCGTAATCAGGAATGGCAATCCGTATCATCGGATGTGGCGGGGCATGTGCTCTTTCCTTATATCCAGTATCACCAGATAAAATCACGCCTGCCTTTTGTGGATGCGGATGATGTCCGTGACTGGGTCAGCAAACATCAGGATACGCCCTTGTCCGCCTGGCTGGAGAAACAGGCCCTGATGGCCTATGGCAAAGAGCAGCGCTGGCGGGATATCCGCACTCTCACTGATCAGCCTCCGGCCGATACGGCTGCCCGGTGTTATTTTTATCAGGCCTGGTTTGAACAGATGCCTGATGTGGCGGTGAGTGGTGGACAGAACCTCTGGCTGGCTGGGACCTCGCGCCCGAATGAATGCGACGCGCTGTTTCTGAAACTGCGCAAAACCGGCGAGATTAATGATCTGCTGGTCTGGCATCGCCTGTTGCTGTCGTTGCAGGAACGCAATGTGAATATGGTGAAGTACCTTGGCAGGCAACTGAAGGGAACTGCGTTCGAGTCTGCAGCCGAGTACGTAAACCTTGTGATCCGACAACCGGCTGCCTTGCTCAGCCTGCCTGAATCAGTGGCCGCTTCGACGGATGAGCTACGCCTGATGTACGCCGCGATGCGTTATCTCAGCAGTACGGATACCGTCCGTGCACTGGAGTTCTGGCCACAGCTGAGTGAGAAGTACCCCTTTTCATTTGCGCAGCGTGAAGTCATAGAAACCAGCATTGCCCGTTATTCGTACCGGCTGGATCCTGACAATACGGCTCAGCAATCCGCACTGAAAGCCATTCTGCTGCGTTACGCTGATGCCGACCTGATCAATCCTGTGATGCGCACAGCAATCAGTGAATCGGACTGGCTGCAGGTGCTCTACTGGAGTGGGCAGCTGGACGAGAAAGACGCAGATGACAGTTTTTATCAGTATTGGCGTGGGCGGGCTTTCCAGGCCACAGGACACAGTCAGCTGGCGAATGAAGCATTTGCTGCTGCAGCCAGTCAGCGAAATTTTTATGGGTTTCTGGCCGCCGATAAACTCTCGCAACCCTACGCCATGGGTTATGAGGCGCCGGTGATAACGGATGAAAAGCTGCGCAAATTCGAGAAATCCGATGCGGTGCGTCGTATTGATGCACTCTGGGGGCTGGGTGAGCTTGGGCTGGCCATGCAGGAGTGGCAGTGGTTAATGGCACATCAGCCGGATGACACTGACACACTGGCTGAGCTGGCTCTGCGTCGTCACTGGTACAGCCTTGCCGTCTCAGCCACCATTCGTGGTAAGCACTGGAATTACATCGCTCACCGCTTTCCGCTGGCTTACCGTAATGAATTCGCCCGTCAGGGTGCACGTCTGGAGTTGGATCCCCGGCTGCTGATGTCCATCGCCCGTCGTGAAAGTGCCTTCAATCCGGAGGCAGTCTCACCGGTCGGTGCTTTGGGGCTGATGCAGGTCATGCCAGATACCGCCCGACATCTGAGCCGGGAGCTGGAGATGCCTTACCCCGGCAAAGACGGGCTGACAGATGCGGGGACCAACATCCGTCTTGCCAGTCAGTACGTACGTGAGCTGTCAGACCGTTATCACGGTAACCTGATTGCTGTGCTGGCCGGATACAACGCTGGCCCTTCTCGAGCGGATCGCTGGCTGCAGGAAAGTCAGGGAGACTTTGACCAGCTGATTGAAAGCATCAGTTTCCGCGAGACACGCGACTATGTAAAAGCGGTGCTGGCGTACCGGGTGATTTTTGACAGCCTCAGTGGTGAAGAAACGCTTTCTGTGCTGACACCGGCGGAACGCTTTATTCCGGAAAATATCGCACACAACTGAAGCCGGGCTCATTGGAGTCTGGTGGGCTGTGGTACACTGCGCGCAAATGACCTTACCGGAGTATGCTATGGAAATCCTTGACGTCATCAAAGATCAGATCGAAAACAACACTATCCTTCTGTATATGAAGGGCTCTCCGAACCAGCCACTGTGTGGTTTCTCCGCCCGTACCGTCCAGGCGGTCATGGAGTGCGGTCAGAAATTCGCGTATGTTGATGTTCTGTCCAATCCGGATATCCGTGCGAACCTGCCAGCCTATGCTAACTGGCCAACCTTCCCGCAGCTGTGGGTTAAAGGCGAGCTGGTGGGTGGTTGTGATATCGTGACTGAGATGCACACCAAAGGCGAACTCAAAACCCTGCTCGAAGAAGCCGCACCGGCCGAGTAATACCGGTGAACGCCAGGCTCCGGGGCTGCAGAAGCCCCGTCTCTGCCACGCTCCCCCCGACACTCTCCTGTCAACTTAATGCCCATCACTTCCGTTTGTCGGTAAGTCCGTCCCGGACGTTTCTGTGCGTGCTGTAAACAGCTTGCGCTGGCAGGTCCGATCACTTAAACTACGCGCCCTTTATAACAGGCCCCGTTTGTCTGGAGTAACCTGATGGTTGCTTGAAACACGCGGGAAACAACACGACAGGCGATCCCAAAACCTGTCACTCGATACAACGACCGGAGTGTTTAAAACTTATGGTAGTAATCCGTTTAGCCCGTGGCGGCTCTAAAAAGCGCCCTTTTTATCACATCAACGTAGCTGACGCCCGTTCACCTCGTGACGGTCGTTTTATCGAGCGTGTTGGTTTCTTTAACCCGATCGCCCGCGGTCAGGAAGAAGCTCTGCGTATCGATCTGGAGCGCGTTGAATACTGGATCGGTAAAGGCGCTCAGCCAACCGACCGTGTATCTAAGTTACTGAAAGACGTCAAGAAAGCTGAAGCTTAATTGATGGCAACCCCGGAGTAACGGCTGTGGCAGACGGGAACATTCATGTTCTTGGCAAAGTGACCACCGCCTTCGGTATCAAAGGGTGGGTGAAGGTGTATTCCTACACAGACCCGGCGACCAATATCCTGGATTATAAAGAGTGGTACATACATCAGAACGGTGAATGGAAACGCTTTAAAGTAAAACAGGGTAAGCTCCAGGGAAAAGGTCTGGCAGCGGCACTGGAAGGTGTCACAGACCGGGATCAGGCACTGGCTCTGTCTCAGTGCGATATCGGAATCCCGGAATCCGAACTGCCGGAACCTGAAGAAGATGAACATTATTGGTTCCAGTTAGAAGGCCTGAACGTCGTTACGACACAGGATCAGCTGCTGGGCCAGGTGAAAGAACTGTTTGACTCTGGCGGAGGCAACCAGGTGCTGACGATCAAACCCTGCGAAGGGAGCATCGATAAGCGGTCCCGGATGATGCCTTACGTGAGTGAATACATTCTTGAAGTCGATCTGGACACTGGTGTGATTCAGGTTGACTGGGACCCGGATTTTTAATCCCGGGCTCAACAGAGCTGGGGAGGAGTAAGACCGGTGTGGTTTGGAGTTGTGACGCTGTTTCCTGAGATGCTTCAGGCGCTCACCCAACAGGGTGTGAGTGGCCGGGCCGTCAAGCAGGGTAAAGTCACTGTTGAGAGCTGGAATCCCCGTGATTTCGCCCACGACAACTACCAGACTGTGGACGACCGTCCGTACGGGGGTGGCCCCGGCATGCTGATGAAGATTCAGCCATTGCGTGATGCCATTCACGCCGCGAAAGCGGCAGCCGGTGGTGAAGCCAAGGTAATTTACCTTTCACCACAGGGACGCAAACTGGATCAGCAGGGTGTGCTTGAATTAGCACAGCAGGACCGACTGATTCTGGTGGCAGGACGGTACGAAGGCATTGATGAACGGTTGATTGAGACCGAAGTCGACGAGGAATGGTCCATCGGCGATTTTGTTCTCAGCGGCGGGGAGCTCCCGGCCATGACCCTGATGGATGCCGTCATCCGACTGGTACCCGGAGTACTCGGGCATGAACAGTCGGCACAGCAGGACTCCTTTATGGATGGGCTGCTGGATTGTCCACACTACACCCGCCCGGAAGACTATGAGGGCAGGTCGGTACCGGGGGTGCTGCTGAGCGGCAACCACGAGAAAATCCGAACATGGCGTCTGAAACAGGCGCTGGGCAGAACCTGGGAACGCAGGCCGGATCTTCTGGCTGAGCTGGAACTGACAACCGAGCAACAGAAGTTATTGACAGAGTACCTGGACGAGCATGGCACTGACTCGCCGGACTGTTAAGGAGCAAACAATGAGCAACAAAAACACAATCATTCAGCAGATTGAAAACGCCCAGCTGAAAGGCGACCTGCCAGCGTTCAGCACAGGTGACACTGTGGTTGTACAGGTTAAGGTAAAAGAAGGTACCCGTGAGCGTCTGCAGGCGTTCGAAGGTGTGGTTATCGGTAAGCGTAACCGTGGCCTGAACTCAGCATTCACCGT
>JBPEXS010000344.1:0-9994 GCA_052031325.1 Thalassolituus sp.
GCGTATATACAGACCATCTTTACATTCAGATTTAGCTTACCCAGGTTCGTATTTCGGCTTTGGGGTCACCCCGCCCTGAGTATTCTCAGGGGTGCTTGTGTAACGGTTTTTCGCAACATCAGCACGGCAATCACACTTATCACCAGGCAGGCAATGGGAGGAAGGAATAGCCAGCTCCACCCCATGAAGGTGAAGGGTATTTGCAACACAAGGCTGTAGAGCAACCAGCGCAGTAGTTCGGCGATGATCAGTGCCAACATGGCAGAGACCAGCCCCAGGAGTGCGAATTCGGCCCACTGGGCACTGACGACCTGCTTGCGGGTTGCGCCTAATGCTCTCAGCAGTGCCCCCTGCACTTTGCGCTCATCCGTGGTGGTGAGCAGTACTGCGAGCATGACGAGTATGGCTCCTGCCAGTACGCCGACAAGTATGAGTTCAATCGCGCGGGTGATCTGGCTGAGCATACTGTTTACCTGCGCCAGCAGTGCGCGGGTATCCAGGAAGGTGACGCCCGGGTAGGTTCGTATCAGGGTCGCCAGTGCGGATTCCTGACCGTCTGGCAGGTGAACACTGTTAAGCAGGCTGACGGACTTATCAGCAAAGACGTCGGGTGAGAACATCATGTAGAAGTTGGGCCGCATGCTGGTCCAGTCGACGTCGCGCAGGCTGGTAATGGTCACCTCTTCTTCCCACCCTCCGGCTTTAAACGTCAGGGTGTCGCCAAGAGTGACGTTGAGTTGCTCAGCGACTCCGGCCTCTACCGAGACTTCTTGCGTGCCCGTGAGCAGTGAATCCCAGTCTCCGGCCGTTATCTCATTGCTTTCAGGCAAGATGAGTGAGCTTGAGGAGTTAAGATCGCGGTCGATCGCGCCCAGTTTATCCAGCCCCAATGACTGTATTGTTTCGCCGTTAATATGAGTCAGGCGCATGGGTAAGATGGGGTATGGCGTCTGCCAGTTCAGGCCGAGACGCTCGAACGTCGCTGCCATATCGTCCGTCTGGTCTGGCTGAATATTCAGCATAAAGACGTTAGGCGTATCGTCTCCCAGGCTCTGTTGCCAGTCATCCAGCAAATCAGTGCGCATAGAGACCATCAGCAACATCACTACAAAGGTTAACGTAAACGCCAACACCTGCCCGGCCGTTGCACCTCGTTGGCGATTCACCGACTGCCACACAAACCGTACAGTAAGTGGCAGATGCCTGCCCCGCAGAAGTCGACCTGTGATGACAATCAGGCCGATAACAAGCCCGATAAGCAGTGCAGAAATCAGCCCTCCGCCCAATACCAGACTGGCACTGAGCACCCAGTCGCCGGTAAAGACGGTCACAACGCCAAATAACGTCAGTACAGCCAGCACCATGATGCTGCTAAAGGCCATGCCGCCAGACTCGATATCACGGCGCAGTACACGCAGTGGCGTGACATTAAACAGTGGGCGTAGCTGAGGCAGGCCAAAGCCGACCAAGCAGACCAGCCCTGTCACTGGGCCTGTGAGCCAGGCGAGCAAGGGTGCTGATGGCAAACCTTCCGGTACGACAGAAGCCAGCAAGGAAATAATCACTTGCTGTAGCCCCAGTGCGATCAGCGCTGAGCTCAGCCAGGCGAGCAGAAATAACACTAGCCACTGCAGCATAAAGATGGCGGCCATCTGCCGCTTCTGCAGGCCAAAGGTTCGGAGTAATGCGCCGGTATCCAGATGACGACGGGCAAACCGGCCAGAACTTACGGTGATGGCTACCGTTGCGAGGATGACGGCCAGAAGTGCCGCCAATGACAGATATTCACGGGCACGACTGACCGAGCCAGACAACGCCTGGTTACCGTCTTCGAGTGTTTCTACCCGCTGGTTGGCGGTCAGTTCCCGGCCTTCAATGTAGCGCTCCAGCGCGTCATCGGGGCCATCCAGCATCAGGGTATAACTGGTGCGGCTGCCGGGGCCGAGTAATGGCGTGCCCTCCACATCCTGCCAGTGCAGCATGATGCGTGGCGAGAGATTATAAAAGCTTCCGGTTCGGTCGCTCTCTTCTTCAATAATGCCTGTGATGGTTTTCAGCCCCTGTCCGACCTCGACCTGATCACCCAGATTGCGGCCCAGCAGAAGCAGTAAACGGGGTTCAGCCCAGACGTTTCCGGGTTCTGGCCCGTGACTCTGCAGTTCAGCCGTGCCAGTGTCGCTGAAGCGCACCCGCAGGCGACTGTTGATCGGATAACCATCATCCACGGCTTTGACCGAGGCCAGCGTCATTTCATCGCCGACATCCGGCGGGTTCAGCACCACCGACGGAAAGGTCACCACACGGGCTGTTCTTAGCCCCTGCTCTTCTGCGTCTTTCAGCCATTGTTCGTCAAATGCTTCGGTTGAGCGAACGCGTAGAGGAGCACCCAGATAGTCGCCCGCATTATCCAGAATGGCCTGATCAAGACGGGCGCTGAAGACGGAGATGGCGGTAGACAGTGTCATCGCCAACAGCAGTGAAAAGAAGATGAGTGTCAGCTCGCCACTGCGGGCTTCG
The DNA here is from genome assembly GCA_052031325.1 of Thalassolituus sp. Lineage (GTDB taxonomy): Bacteria > Pseudomonadota > Gammaproteobacteria > Pseudomonadales > Oceanobacteraceae > Thalassolituus. Next base: position 2,518 of record JBPEXS010000344.1, read on the forward strand.
CGACGCAGCAATCGCAGTGACAGCCTGACAAGTTGCGCTAAGGGCATCAGAGAACCTGTACTGGGCTTACTTGAACCTGCACTGCGCTTGCCAGAACCTGTATTGGCCATCAGGCTCCGTCCTCCTGAGGTTCTTGATGTGTACCCGAGCGTGCATCTTCGGTCAGGTGGCCGGAGTCCATACGCACAACCCGGTCACAACGGGATGCCAGGCGTTCATCATGAGTGACCAACACCAGGGTGGTGCCCTGCTGTTGGTTAAGGTCGAACATCAGATCTTCGATCTGTTTGCCGGTTGCGCGGTCCAGATTGCCCGTCGGCTCATCGGCAAACACGATCACAGGCTCGCCAACAAACGCACGGGCAATGGCCACCCGCTGCTGCTCACCGCCAGACATCTGCTGAGGGTAATGGTTACGACGATGAGTTAGGCCGACCTTATCCATAATCTGTTGCGCAGCTTCTGTCGGGCTAGAGTGTTTGCCGCCTTTTCCTGAAGGACTGATCTCCAGAGGCAACATAACGTTCTCAAGCGCCGTCAGGCCAAGCAGCAGGTGAAAACTCTGGAACACAAAGGTGACATCCTGCGCCCTGAGAGCCGCCCGGCCATCTTCATCCAACTCAGTGAGAGACTGACCCAGTAACTGAATGTCGCCACCAGTTGCGACGTCTAACCCGGCCAGCAGCCCTAATAATGTCGACTTACCACTGCCAGAGGCACCAACGATGGCCAGCGTTTCACCTTGTTTAACCGCCAGGTCAACGGCCTCGAGAATCGTCAGAGTCTCATCGCCGACAGAGACCGTCTGGCTGACGTTATCAGCCCGCAAAACCACCTTTTCCTGAATCCGCTCAGATGCTGCGGTGTGATGACCCGACATACCAGCCTCATTGTTGTACAGTGTCCAATACGACAAGCATACCCGCTCTGAGTGCCCGAATTTCAGTTCAGCTCTGGATATCTGAGTACCGATATTGGAACACTGGTTTCAGTACTCTGTCTGAAATTCCGATAGAAACCGATAACAGGATGCAATGTGCCCTATTTATTTAACAACCTTCCTTTCATGAACGCGCTACGGCGCACTACTGCGACCCTCTTTGTGACCTGCTCGTTAATCACTGGCGTAGTGGGCGCACTGGCAACTAACACTGTTCATGCAACAGAGAACACGCTACTGATCGTTGGCGATAGCCTGACCGCGGCTTATGGCGTTAACGGGACTTCACTTTGGCCAGAGCTTCTGGAAGAAAAACTCAGAGAAAGTGGTCATGAGACTGAGGTGATCGCGGCTGGTGTCAGTGGCGATACCACTGCTGGCGGGCTGCGCCGTCTGCCGGGCTTACTGAGCGAACATCAGCCCAGCGACGTACTGATTTTTCTGGGTGGCAATGATGGCCTTCGCGGAACGCCGCTCAACAGCATCAAAACCAACCTGAGCAAGATGATTGAACAGGCGCGTGATGCCGGCGCAGATGTGGCGCTGTTTTCGATGCAGATTCCGGCTAATTATGGGCCGCGTTATACCCGCGGGTTTGAAGCGATGTACGGCGAACTGGCTGAGAAATACGACGTAACCCTGGTGCCGTTTTTTGAGCAGAGTCTGATCAGTCAACCAGAGATGATTCAGGCAGATGGCATTCACCCGACGGGCAAAGCTCAGCCGTTTATTGCCGAGCATATCCTGCCGTTCTTTTTAGACTAAACCCCAGGTCTGAATAAAACCTGACAAGTGGTGAGTGTTACTCAGACAGTGAACCCGCAGCAGCCAGCACCATGCTTTTAACCTGATTGGTGATGTTGTGGATCACCTCAGGGTCATGATCACTGATGCGCGGCGTATGAATATGCCCGACCGGCAACTCAAGCTGAAGCAGATTGCGTAGACGGATGCTGCGGTAGCTGACTTCGTTGGACAAATACCCACCGCCACTGCCAGATACCGAGATTTCGCCGTCGAGATCTGTCAGGTGCTCGGGCGAATAATCACCCGTTAGCGTACTGACATCGTGATTATCTTTAACTGGATACTCACCAGCAACGGACAGCATGGCCGCTACGGGCAAGGAGAACTCGACAAACTCTGGGCCATCAAGTGGTACGCCTTTCAGCTCCGGCACAAGCGGGGTTGTCTTGTTGGCGCCGGTCAGAACATTCAGGTTATCCGGCGCTTCTGCACTGCGACGTAAACCCGGAAAGCGCTCCAGATCAAAACCGTCCCGGCCCATACTCACCGTAACCACCATATCAACCTGCTGGTCTTTCAACAGAGGTTCCAGCAGCGGTTCCATCACCGCTTCAACCATGCCCTGATCAAAATCGGCAAAACGCACCGGCAGAATGTACGACTGAATTTCGACCGAGCGGCCATTCACCTCAAAAACGCCGTTATCCAGGCTGAGTGCTACAACACCGGAGGGATTAGACTGCGCAATGTTACGGTCGAGGAAAAACGGATCAAACCCAGTGACCAGCACTTTGATATCCGAGGTGTCCTGAAATCGGATATCCGTATTGCCGCGTGAAGCCAGCTCCAGCCACCACATCAGTTGCTGCTGATCAATCTGAGGTAAGAGCCGATAAACCGGTGAAGAGCGCAGCAGTCGCGTCATCTGCAGGCGCGACCAGTACAGTGGCCTGTCGTCGTAATCCTGGTTTTGTTCAATTTCCGCAACCGCCGCCTGCCACAGCAATTCACCATGCTGCTCAACGACATCACCCAACGCATACGCATCCGACATGGAATACAGCTCAACACCAAACGCCTCAACCTGAGAGCGTAACCGCCCTGCCATCGCGGGCATGGCCTGATAGGCAGCTTCGATGCGCTGCTCTTCAACGGATAAATTCATAGAAGGCCTGCTGTCACTGCATCCGCTCAAGGTCATAATGAGAGCCACTGTGAAAGCGAAGCAAGCGAGCGTGGACTTAAAAACAACACCCTTCGTCATGCCTGATGTTCCAGCACCAACGCCACGATCAGAATCAGTGCCAGCACAAACACCACCAGATTCACGCCAATTGCCCACTTGGCGTTGTAACCCTCAGGTAACTGCGCAGGCGTCAGCGACTTCAGCTGCTTAAGATACTGGCGGGATGAAAAAATCGCCGTAAACGCCCCAAGGCCAATCAGCCCCATACCCGCCCAGAAGATCAAGACCAGAGAACTGTTGGTGGCATCTTCAGGTGCCAGAACCCGCATCAGCAGACCCGCACGCTCGACCAGAAAACCAAAGGCGATAAGAGACAGACTGGTACGGTTCCAGGCGAGTAAAGTTCGTTCAGCGGCAAAGAAAATCCGCGGATCGCGTTCTTCGGACATGGTGAGAGGCTCGTTGAGGGTATTTGAGTAGTTTAACTCAGAACAGGCATCAAGTTGTCTCAATCCGGCAGGGCTGCCCAGGTAAAACGCATAAAAGTGAATTAAAAAATCCAGAGAGAAACATAAGCCAGAACCAAAAAATAAAACCTGTCCAGGCTATCCGATTATGGTCTCAGGATTCATATTATTCAGGCATAACCCATAAAATGAATCTGAAAGCAGTCATAACTGGTCAAGGTTCTCCTTCCCAGTAATCAAGGCTGGTTTCCTGACGTCCAATAAAACGATACGACGAATCACGGCGATTCTTCCTGCTCATAACCTGGAACTTTCCAGAATCCGGGTACTCGCAAACCTCGGTGTCTGCGATCGATGAAATTGAAAGGTATCGGAGAGGAACATCTCCAGTATTAATTAATTTATGCGCGTATTCTGGACCACCACAGGGCGCACCCAGTACATCGCCCGCTTTCACTGCATAAGTTTTATCACCAAAGCGGTAACTTCCCACGCCTTCGAGTATGACAAACATTTCATCTTCAACATGATGAACGTGAAAAGGACAGCAGGATTTACCAGGAGGAACTTCGGTGTAACTGGCACCGATATTGGTCAGACGTAACAAGGGGCTGATTCGAGCATCCTGTGAGGCATAGAGCTCACCGTGACTGGAAGACACCAGTTCAAGGTCTGCAACAGAAACGATGGGTTTGAATACGTCTGTCATTGAAAGCCACTCCAGAACCATGATCTCTGGAGCAGCATAGCCAGTAGTGCTATTCGGGAAAACAGAGACTGTCTGCTTAGGCTGAAAACATCAGCCGATTGCTAACAGCTCAACTTCAAAAATCAGCACTGAACCACCAGGAATAGGGCCTACACGACGGTTGCCATACCCCAAGTTGGCCGGGATATAAAAACGGTACTTATCACCCACCGACATCAGCTGTACGCCTTCAGTCCAGCCGGGAATGACCTGATTCAGACCGAATTCGATTGGCTCACCACGCTGTATTGAGCTGTCGAACACAGAGCCGTTGATCAGTGTGCCGTGGTAATGCACGGTGACCTGAGAAGTCGCGGTTGGTTTTTCGGTGCCTTCGCCCTGCTCCAGCACTTCGTACTGCAGGCCGGTTTCAGTTTCGGTGACTTCTGGACGTTCGAGGTTTGTTTTCAGATATTCAGAGCCGTTGGCCATGTTTTCTTCAGCACGGATGCCGCCGACTCCGGCACGTTTCAGGCCGTAGATGACCAGGACGATGATAAGGATGATAAGAATTGCGTTAAACATATGTACCTCTTTTTGAGGTGGGCATTATGGCAGGCGGTGGAGAGTTGTGCGAGGTTGGTGGTCGGTGGTCGGAGGTCGGAGGTCGGAGGTCGGAGGTCGGAGGTCGGAGGTCGGAGGTCGGAGGTCGGAGGTCGGAGGTCGGAGGTCGGAGGTCGGAGGTCGTTATCTTATCTATTTCGTCATCCCGCTACTTGATAGCGGGATCCAGACTTACTCTGTTCATGACACTCTATAAACGGCTTCCGAGACTTGCAGCTGGTCGACGAGTGCGCGATCTATTTAAAGGCTTGAATAAATTGGAATGAAACTGGATCCCGCGTGTCGAGGGCGACTCCCACAAGCCACGGGATGACGGCTTTTCAAATAAAAGCCAGAAGCTAACACGCAGACTCGGCTTGATACTTGGCTACGAAGGTCGGTCGGGATTACTCGGCGCTAGCGCCTCGCCCTTCGGGTCGCCGTCGCAGGCTCCGGCGCTGTCTCGCGTTGCTCGACTCGAACCAGAGGGTTCTCACCCTCATCTCACAGCCACAAAAAAACCGACTTTCGTCGGTTTTAATTAACGCGCTGACTCGGCTTGATACTTGGCTGCGATGGTCGGTCGGGATTACTCGGCGCTAGCGCCTCGCCCTTCGGGTCGCCGTCGCAGGCTCCGGCGCTGTCTCGCGTTGCTCGACTCGAACCGCGAGGGTTCTCACCCTCATCTCACAGCCACAAAAAAACCGACTCTCGTCGGTTTTAATAGTGGCGGTGAGGGAGGGATTCGAACCCTCGATACCTTTCGGTATACACGCTTTCCAGGCGTGCTCCTTCGACCACTCGGACACCTCACCACTTGTCGTCTACGTTGCCTTCGTCTGGCTCATAACAAACACAAATCACGTCACACGCGGCGTGCTCGTTACCGTCGTCGTAAACTCCGACGTTCTCTCCGGCTTCGCCTCCGAGTCGACCCTCGGACACTGACCTTTGCGCTGTTTTCACACCTGAGCATACGACTCAAGATGCAAAACAGAACTGGCCTTAACCAGTGGCCGCGAACTATACGCAGACTCTTTCCGTCCGTCAACAGATCAGGGCTAATCTGTTAATTTTTCAGGGTTTTTCTGGCTGCCATTCACGTACGTACTCACCGACAGGCATAGCTGGCGGTGTTTTGGGTGAAGTGTTGATATGGCCTATGTAGATAAAACCGGTGATGATTTCATCGTCGCCAAGACCGAGTTCGGCTTTAACGGCGGCGTTCTCGGCCATATCGCCGGTACGCCAGATGGCACCCAGGCCCATGGCGTGTACGACGTTGAGCATGTTCTGTACGCCAGAGCCGGTGCTGAGTATCTGCTCGTCACGCGGGACTTTGTAGTGCTCCTGAATGCGTGTGATGGCGACGACAATCAGCGGTGCGCGCATCAGGCGGTTGCGCATTTTCTTAACTTTCTCGTCGCTGAGCTGGTCTTTGTCGGGCAGTGACTGGTAATACACTTCACTGAGGTACTGGCGAGCGTCACCTTCGATGGTGAGGTAACGGCTGGGGCGCAGCCAGGCGTGGTCGGGTGCGCGCAGTGCGGCCTGAAACAAAATCTCTTTTTGCTCTGCGGTGATCTCTGGCCCGGTCAGTTGGGCAACGGAGACCCGCTCTAAGATGTTCTTGATGGCGTCCATATTGTTCCTGTTATCTGTGTGCGCTGTTTACTGTCGGAAACCACGGAAGTTATCGGCCTGATAGTTCTTTTCGCTGGTGCGGTACGGGTTGATATCCAGTCCGCCACGGCGCACGTAACGTGCGTACACCGTCAGTGACTCAGGCTGGCACCGCTGCATAATGTCTTTGAAACTGCGTTCGACGCAATGTTCATGAAAATCCTGATGCTGGCGCAGAGAGACCACGTAGGCAAGCAATCCGGCTTCATCAATCTGCTTGCCACGGTAATGAAGGTAGAGGCTGCCCCAGTCCGGCTGGCCGGTCACCGGGCAATTGGATTTCAGCAGGTGGCTTACGACCCAGCCGTCAAAGGTGCCCTCTCCCGTTTTCAGCAGATCCGGGTTGGGACTGTAATCGTTAATCTCCACATCGATCTCATCCAGCAGCTTTGCGTCGGGTGCTTGCGGAAAGATGACATCCGGGCAGAAAAAACGCACGCTGACCGGGCCACCGGCGGCGGCACTGAGATCACGTTCCATCACCGCTTTCACCTGTAACTCATCGCTGTAGCGCGACTGATTGAACGAATTCAGGTACAGCTTGAACGACTTGGATTCAATCAGAAACGGTGTGTCCGCAGGCAGGCGGAACTCCGCCATACAGACGATGGGTTTGCCCTTGTTGTTCAACCACGAGACCTCGTAGCCATTCCAGATATCCACGCCGAAGAAAGGCACTTCGCTGCGTTGCTCACCGCTGAGCTTCCAGCTCTCTTCGCGGTCAATCGGGAACAGCAAAGTCGGATCGTACTGATCCGGATAGGCCGAGGTTTTCCCCAGTGGGTTATGTTCGCTGGTTACAGATCCCATATTACTGCCTCATGCCTGTGCCGCGTTTCAGCAACCACCAGGAGTAACCACCCAGCAGTACCACAAAGAAAATCAGCATGCCGAACGCGCCGTAAATATTGATGTCACTGATGCCGAGCACACCGTAGCGGAAGGTGTTCACCATGTAGAGAATCGGGTTCAGTTTGGACACGTCCTGCCAGAAGTCCGGCAGCAGGCTGATGGAATAAAACACCCCGCCCAGATACGTCAGCGGTGTGATCACAAACGTTGGGATGATCGAAACATCATCAAACTTGGTTGCGAACACGGCATTGATAAAACCGCCCAGCGAAAACAGAATCGCTGAGAGCAGAATCACAGCACTCATAATC
>JBPEXS010000345.1:0-1681 GCA_052031325.1 Thalassolituus sp.
ACCTTAACTGATAAGAACAACAGCTGGCTCTGCGAGCCGGTCAACGAGTAAACAAGGATCCGGTTGGATAAATTATGACTGAGTACCGTACCGACGAAGAACAGGCAGAGATCATCAAAAAGTGGTGGTCTGAAAATGGCACCAGCCTGATGGCCACCCTCGCAGTCGCTGCTGCCGGTGTGTTTGGCTGGAATTTCTGGCAGGACCAGAAGCAGGCAGAAGGTGAAGCGGCTTCGGCAATCTACAGTCAGATGCTGGAACTGGCTGCTCAGGATCAGAGCCTTGAAAATATTGAAATCCAGACCCTGGCCGAGCAGCTGAAGTCAGATTACTCCGGCAGCAGCTACGCCGACTTTGGTGGTCTGTTCATCGCCCGTATCGCTGCTGAAAAGGGTGATTATCAGGCGGCGGCTGATGAACTGCGCGCACTGGCTGAAAGCACCGACCAGGAACCTGTGCGCTATCTGGCACAGGCGCGTCTGGCCAAAGCCCTGATCCAGTTGGATAAAGCCGATGAAGCCCTGTCTGCTCTGCCGGCTGAGCCAAATGCGGCATTTGCACCACAGATCGAAGAAGCCCGTGGTGACGCCCTGTACCGTAAAGGCGAACTGGCTGATGCCCGTCAGGCCTACCTGAAAGCCATGGAAGCAGCCCGTGCTCTGGGTCAGATGAACCCGGTTCTGCAGGAAAAGATCGACAGCCTGGCAGTGAATGCGTCTGCTGATTCTGCTACCGCTGAGGACGCATGATGCGAGCGATTGGAATCACCAGCGTATTGTCACTGGTTGCCGGAGCACTGCTGTTAAGTGCCTGCGCCAGTCAGCCCGAGAAAGTCGTACCGGCGAATACGGGTGAGACCAAAGCTTCCGTAGAGTGGCGTTCGCGTCTGGGTGACGGACCGGGTTCACTGCATGCCCGTATGACCGTCGCCGTCGATGATGACATCATCTACGCTGCCGATACCACCGGACGCCTGTCTTCGCTGACGCTCGAAAACGGTAAACGTCAGTGGGAAACCGACTTTGAACAGCCCATTCTCGGCGGTGTGGGCCTGGATGATGACCAGCTTTATGTGAGTCTGCAGGAAGGTTCTCTGGTGGCTCTGGCTGCCGACAGCGGTGAAGAACTCTGGCGTGCTATGTTGCCCAGTGAATCCGTATCTCCCGCAGTGGCTGATGATACCCGTGTGTATGTGCAGACGGTGGATGGTCGCGTAACGGCACTGAACCGCAACGATGGCAGCCAGCTGTGGACCTACGAAGCCGGTCTGCCGGTATTGTCGGTACGCGGTACGGGTGCACCAACCGTTCTGGATCAGATGGTTGTTGTGGGCTTTGCCACCGGTAAAGTCGTAGCACTCGATGCGAATCTCGGCGTGCCACGCTGGGATGTCCGTCTGGGTGTTCCTGACGGCCGTTCTGAGCTCGAGCGCCTGGTGGACGTTGATGGCACGCCTGCATATCAGGGCCAGCTGATCTATGCCGCGGCTTACCACGGCAAGCTGGCAGCGCTGACTCCAGCCGGTGAAACCGTGTGGGAAGAAGACGGCTCAAGCTATACCAGCCCTGAACTGGCACTGGGCAGTGTCTACCTGACTCTCGATAGTGGTGAGGTTCAGGCTTATGACATGCTGAACGGTGCTGAAGCCTGGCGTCAGTCTGAGCTGAAAGGCCGTGTTCTG
>JBPEXS010000346.1:0-6807 GCA_052031325.1 Thalassolituus sp.
ACCAGAAACGCTTTCAGGATCTGACGCCGTTTCCACCAGTAAATGGGGTATGGCACAAACCGATATTCTTCCCTGACCTGCTTTTCATACTGGGCGAAACGTTTAGGTCTGCTGCCTAAGATCGCCAGGTCAATATCTACCAGCAATTGCTGGTCTCTGTTTTCTATTTCAATCACTCCGTGTACGGTCGCCATGATGAGATCGTAAACGCGGAGAGCAACCTCTGAGTCCACCCCGGCTTTTTCAAGTTCGTGTTCAGCCCATTGCGCACTTTTCAGCTCATTCTGTTTGCCTTTGACCTCATAAATGGCATCGTGAAACCAGATGGCGAGCTCAACTTCGTGCGGTCGTTCTGCCAGATGCCTGAATTGATCAAACAGCTGCAGGCACTCGCTGAGGTGTTGAAGGGTATGATAATGGCGCTGAGGCTCATTCCAGGCCTCAATCAGTGTTTCTTTGAGTTCATCATTGGCGTTGCCAACGAGACTTGTCCAACAACGCTGCCATGACGTAGTCAGGTTCATAGCCAGTCCTCATGCGTATGTCGCACGCGGAGAATGAAAATGCCCGCGTTATCTTCTTCATAAATCACAAGATGTGAACCAATCGGGTGAATACGTACAGGCGGGACGATTTCAGAGCGTAAAGGAGCTGCTTTCGGATTCTCGGAGAGAAACACAAAGACGGATTCGAGTGCCGAGTGGTACTCAATCGCTTTTGCTTCGCCATATTCGGCAACGCCGTAAAGAAAAATACTGAGAATATCCTGAGCAGCTTCCGTGCTGAGGCGATAGGTCATGCATCTTTCCGCGTCGCGGCAAGCGCCCGAGCCTTGATGTCATCCATGGAAAGCTCGCTAACACCGCCTGCTCGGCCTTCATCAATCAGGCTCTGCAGCCGCTGAATCTTATTGAGGCGTTCCTGTTCCCGCCGTAGCAGGTCGCGCATGTAGTCGCTGGTATTACTGAAATGCCCGGTCTTACTTTGCTCTTCGACCCAGGACTTAAGCGAATCAGGTAATGAGATGTTCATGGTTGCCATGGCAAGCCCTCACACTGACGATATTGGCAAACTTTGTCATAGTCAGATTACTGGCCTCATAACACCGAGTCAATCAGGCTGTACCCGCTATTACCCACCCCTGACACCCGGACTGCCCTGTGATACCTTCACCCGCTTTTCCTGCCAGCGGTAAAGTGAGAGAAGCATTCTGTGATCTGTGGTTTTGACTATGGTACGTCCAACTGTGCCATCGGCGTTTCTGATGCCGATGCCATCCGCCTGCTGCCGGTTGAAGGCGACAAGGCCTTTATGCCGTCTGCGCTCTATGCTTTCTCACGCGAGCTGATCTGCGAACAGGTGAGCCACGGGCTGACTAATGCACTCCGGGCTGATTACGTTGCCTCGCGTAAGCCTCAGCTGCAGATGGCACTGCGCGCGCGCAATGAGCTTGATCTCTTACCTGAAGATCAGGTGCTGTTCTGCGGTCAGTCTGCGTTCCGTGAGTACTTTGCTGACCCGGAAGAAGGCTATTTCGTGAAGTCGCCCAAGTCGTTTCTGGGTGCCAGCGGCCTGCGCCCGGAGTTTGTGAACTTCTTCGAAGACATTGTCACAGCCATGATGCAGACGGTGAAACGCCGTGCTGAGCAATCGCTGCAACAGACTCTGACCAAAACCGTGATTGGTCGCCCGGTGAATTTTCAGGGTGTAAATGCAGAGCAAAGCAACCAGCAGGCTCTGGCCATTCTGACCACAGCAGCAAAGCGCAGCGGCTTTACCGAAGTGGAATTTCTCTACGAGCCAGTCGCAGCGGGGCTGAGTTTTGAGCGCACTCTTGATGAGGATAAAACCGTTCTGGTGGTGGATATCGGTGGTGGTACCAGTGACTGTGCCATGGTGCGCATGGGGCCGGCACACGTTGGGCTTGCAGATCGCCGCAACGACTTTATCGGCCATACCGGTGAACGTGTCGGCGGTAACGATCTGGATATCCGTCTGGCGGCCGAAGAGCTGATGCCGTTGTTCGGCATGCGCGCACCGTTAAAAAGCGGAAAGCCGATGCCGACCAAAACCTTTCTGGATGCGGTCGCCACCAATGACGTGGGCGCCCTCACCCGTTTCAGCAGTTTAGAAACCGGCCTGTATCTGGAACAGCTGCAGCGTGACTGCGCAGAGCCCGATCTGATTGGTCGCCTGATTCAGCTACGCAAGAAGCGTCAGAATCAGCGTGTGGTGAAAAGCGCCGAAGAGGCGAAAATCGCTCTGTCAGACTCTGCTGAAACCCAGGTTCTGCTGGATTATGTTGAACAGGATTTATCAGCACTCATTACCCGCGATGCTATGGCTGCTGCAGTGGAGCGCCCACTGGAACGGATTACCGCACTGATGAAAGAAGCCGTGGCTCAGGCAAGTACACAGCCAGATATTATTTTCGTCACCGGTGGTAGCGCACGCTCACCGGTTGTCAGAGCTGCGGTAGAAAGTACCTTCGGTACTATTCCGCTGCTCGACGGTGATCACTTTGGCAGTGTTGTGTCGGGCCTTACGGAGTGGGCGAAACGCATTTATCGCTGATCAGCCGGTTTATTCCTCAGCATTTACCACACTGAATGGCTTTTAACTGCTCGACTTCCTCGGGCAGTTTCAATGCCGCTTCTGCATAGCGGATGGCACGATCGGCGTAGGTGTTCATCACGTCTTCATAAACATCTGGCGCCATTTCACTCAATGCAGACATCGATTTCTGCAGTCTCATCTGGATTTCAATCATTCCTGCGCCATCACGGGCAATGGGCATAAATACGTCTTCAACCAGCCACTCAGTTTTTAATGCACCGATACGGACACGCGGGAAAATAATACTTTCGTCATCATCATCCAGTACATGATGCTCCTGCCAGATGCAGAATAATCGCACAGCCCTGCCCAGCACATCGATGGCTGTACCTGGGTCATTAATGCCGGGAGATAATGCCCGGCTGGCTATCTCTGATAATACCGAAAGGCCGAAGCGTGGGTCCTGATCAAATGAGCGTGTTTTATCCATGGTGATGGTGGCGTTTATTTCACACTCAAGTCGTTCTTTCTCTTCATCATTTAAGGTCGTATCTTTATCTGTGAGTACGGCCACCAGGTTTTTACCCGGATACACGAAGCTACCGGGCTCTATCAATACGTTCAGCTCGACATCAAAATCCTCCGCTTGCGACTGTAACTGACTGACATCAAGGTGGCAGATATACCCGGTATTTTCTGAAGTAATCAGAAACACATCATCCGGTGGCGTCCAGTCATCCGGTAAACAGCGGGCACCAAGGTGCGGGTGTTTTACCCTGTCTTTCAGGGCTTTTGCGGCGGCGGTCTCGACTCTGTCGGTGGTTTCAGACACACGCCCCAAAACCGACAGATGTTCAATCCAGTGCAGTATGGCGACCACAACAATCAGAATCACCAAGAGCGTCGCGGCGAACAGAATAATGCGTCCCTTTTCTCCGTACATACCGGCGTTGAGCGCAATGATGCCCACCAGGCTGAACAGAAACGTACCAAGAAATGTCGCCAGTACATTCTGCGTGACCGGGTCTTCACGTACCAGTTGAGTTGCCCGCGGCGTTGCGCTGTTACTTGCGGCACTGTATGCCGAGACCATGACCCCCAGAGAAAAGGTCGTGACAGTGAGCATGCTGGAGGCAAGGATATTGAGGATATGCCCGACAGAGTCGCCACCAATACTGAATGACAGAGCCTGCGGGAGAACACGCTCCAGCGATGCTGCGAATAACGCCGTAATAACACCGACCACCGCAAAAAGAGAGGCCCGAATCCAGAGTTTGCGACTGAGTTGGGTCAACAGCCACTGCCATTTACTTAACATAATGCTTCTTTTTTCACCTTAAATGGCGCCCTGTCGTTGCTTTTATGACCATAGAAAATGGAAATAACTCCGCTTATCTCAGTCAAGAACCTCGTCGGTTAAAGTCAGACCTGAGGATTCACTGAATATGTCACTCACTCTCAGCCGCGCTATGATCAAACATTCCGTGTCTGAGAAAATGCAGAACCTGCTGGATCACTTCATCATTTTTCATCATCAAAGGATGGGTGACCGGCAGTACGATGTGATCTGCCATACCTTTGAGCTTTGTTCTCTCGACCGACACTTTGCCATCATCCGGGCCGGGAATAATCAGCGACAATATCCAGTTGATGCTCCAGTCTCCTGCGATAACACCCACCTCAGACTCAGCAGGACCAAGTGACAGAGGTATGCTGTTTTTATCCGTACCAAGCTGATTACCGGCGTCACCATTCAGCCAGTAAAAACCGGGCATATCTCTGAGTTTATCCACCACTTCACTGCCCTGGTTTGGTGGCCCCAGCATGACTGCACGCCCTAGTTCGGGCATTTCCTGTTCACTCAGATACTGACGCAGCAAAATGCCGCCCAGCGAGTGTGTAACAAAGTGGATTGGTTGATCTCCGGCACAGGCGTCGAGGGCGGGCGGGATGGCTTTCTGCACCAGAGTTTCTATCGGGAAGTCGCGGGATGGATAGCCAAGATTGACGGTGTTGTACCCTTGCTCATTTAGCACATTGGCTAACGTACTCATTGAGTCGGCACTGCGGGCCAGGCCATGCAACAGAATGACACAGTCGGCCTTCGCCGCCGTACAGGCGGACAGCGCCATAAACAAAGCCAGACAATAAAGATAAGAGCGCATACAACCGCCAACGAGATTCATTAAGACCTCATACTAACGGTTAATATTTCAAAGTCATAACTGACCTGTATGGCAGTGGCCTGAAGACTCAAAAATGGGCCGTGATGCAATTAAGTCTATGAATTTCAGGCAAAACCTGGAAAGCCGTCTACACTGAAAGTTATGACTTGCTTAAACAAAGGCTGGCTGGCATGAAGCCAGTATCAAGAGCCGGTAACACGGAGGTTGAGACACCAATGGCTGGAATCATCGACAAAGAGAAAGAGTTGTCACGCCTGAGAGAAGAGATCAGCAAACTGGATCACGATATCCAGCGTATCTCCAACAAGCTCAACAACGATGGGTTTATTCTCAAGGCACCCGCCTCTTTCGTGGAGAAAGAGCAGAAGAAAATGGCTGCTCTTGAACAGAAACAAATAACAATGAAGAAGCAGCTCAAAGCCGTTCAAGGTGAATGATCTCGATTGAGCTGCCCCCGCTTTTCAGGATGCCCGGTTATGCCGGGCTTTTTTTGCCTGATACTCAGAGCGCGTCTTCTTTCACTCAGAGCGCATCGCTTATCCCGATGGGCAACTCTGGATCACGGCCCCACTCGGCCCAGGAGCCATCGTATAAGCTGAGATTCTCCAGTCCTGCTTCCACGGCTGCGAATAACAGGATGCAGGCCGTCACCCCTGAACCACAGGACATCACCAATGGCTGCCCCTTTAAGTGGCTGAGCACAGCCTTCAACTCTGCAACCGGACGGTAAGCCCTTGCCTTCAGTAACTGCCCAAACGGCAGATTAACTGAACCCGGAATATGTCCGCTGCGTACGCCCGGTCTGGGCTCAGCAACTTCGCCCCGGAAGCGCTCAGCTGAGCGGACATCGACCACTCTGAACTGCGATGACGTCAGATTATTCAGAATCTGTTCTCTGGAGACCAGATATCCGGGATCAGGGCTCAAAGACGACAGGTCCGAGGTAGTCTGCGGTATGGATAACGCCAGGCTGACCGGTAAACCAGCGCCCTGCCATGCCGGCAGACCACCGTTAAGAATAAATACCTTCTCAAGGCCAGCCCAGCGCAACATCCACCACGCCCGTGGTGCGCCATAGATGCCCTGGTTATCGTAAATAACCACTTTTGATTCGGTTGTTATGCCCAGACGCTGCAGCACGGATACGACCTGTGAGTGTGCTGGCCAGGCATGGGGCAAAGAAGAAGATGTATCAGCCAGATCCGTTTCCAGATCAATGGCAAAACTACCTGGTATAAAGGCTGGCTCATCGTACTCGAGCGGTTCAATACCAATCACCTTCTTCATACTGGCGTCCAGAATGATCAGGTCAGAGTCCCGCAGGTGCTGACTGAGCCACTGGGGAGTGACGAGGTAGCTATCGGAAGCAGCTGCACTTTTCATCAAAAATAATCCGGTAAAACTGTGGGAATCTGGAGGTTAAGACCATAACGCATGAGTACAGAGTTTCCCTTGTGGGCTACCTGACTGAAGCCCAGAGCGGAATAGAATTCTGGTCTGATATCACTCCACAACCAGACGGTATGGACAGAGCCAGAGCACACCTGAGGGATGACCTCATTCAGCATACGACGGGCATAACCATTACGTCGGTGACGTTCGGCCGTAGCGACTGAGCCTATACCGACAGATCCCTCAGGAAGACCGAAGCCCGAGCGGTACAGTATCAGAGATGAAACCAGATCATCACCCAATGCGAGTCCATACCATTCTCCCGACGCATATTTCTGGCTGTTTCTGCAGCTTTCCAGATAAGCATCCTGTGTCTCTCCTTCACCCCATGCGTCAAAGCCATGCATGTAGGCATCTGCTAACTGATCCGCATTAAGCCGGGAAACACTCGCCATCAGATCGGCATAAACCGCAGCACCAGATACGGCACCAGATTAAAAACGATGATCACAATTTTATATTGCGCCAGATACTGAAAATAGGCGCGTTTCAGGTCGTCCTGTTCCAGTCCGAACAGGCTTCCATGCAATACAGTGATGCTGTTTTTAAACAGCACCATTGCCAGTGTGGCGAACATCAGAAACCCCATATTGATGAGGGTCGACCAGCCAAG
>JBPEXS010000347.1:0-4260 GCA_052031325.1 Thalassolituus sp.
CCCTGCTAACCAACCAGCGTAATACACCTGGGGGATTCCCGGTGTAAACAGCTGAATCGCACGCGCGGCAATATACGCATCATCATTCTGCATCAGGGCGTCATAGAAGGTACAGGTGATCTGGTAAATTGCACCGACACTGTGAATGTTTGCCGCCGATTTACGCATGATCGGATCAGCGGCACGTTGTTGCAGGTTGTCAATCAGAATGCGGATTTTCTCATCCGGCAGCACACCTTCGACATCCGGAATACAAATACCGTCGTGAGTATCAAGCACGGTGATCATGTTACGTGGGCACATGCGCAACCAGTTTTTCAGGTGCACACTGTTGCCATCCAGAAGGGAATAGAGCACCAGCGGTGGCAGCGCAAACCCGTACGGATGCATATCCCGACGGGAGATTGCGTACTGGTAGCTGGTGTGATCATGCACTTCCGGCAGACAGCGTGCGCCGTAACGCTGGGCAACGGAATTCACCCAGTCAAGGTTTCGGTAAACCTCTGGTTCCACCAGAAAACAGCTGCTGCCAATGCGTTTTGTGGTGTAGCCAAACGCATCCAGACGGAACAGATTCACCCCTTTGTGAGCCAGAAAGTCGATGTAACCTTCCATCAGCCGGTAGGTCATTTCGGACTCGTAATTCAGGTCGATCTGCTTTTCCGTGAAGGTACACCAGACACGTTCGGTCGAGCCATCCGCAAAGGTCACTTCGCGGAAGGGTTCTTTTTCCTTACGGATATGGATCTTTGCCAGATCATCCGGTGTGATTTCTGGCATTTTGTCGACCCTGACAAACAAGTCGTGATATTCAGATTCGTCTTTTTTAGCGATAAAGTCTTTAAACTCTTCTGACTCATCCGAAATGTGATTCACCGTCAGGTCGGCACAGATATCGTATTCTGCACTGATTTTCTCAATGTCCTTCCAGGTCCCGAATGCCGGGTCGACCTCTTTGTGCGTCAGCGGCGAAAAACCGCCGTCAGCGTTGGAGGGATAGAACGGCAGGATATGAACACCGCCGATCGCTTTGCTGAGATACGTATCCAGAACGGTGTAAAGGTCTGAGAGATTTTTGCCCATGCGGTCCGGATAACAGATGAGCTGTACCTGATTTCTTAATGCCATATGCACCTCCTGATCTTTTTACCTTAGCACCCCTGACCTTCAGGTCACCCCTCTGAGAGATTGTCATTACAGACAGGCGGTAATAAGGCGACTAACTGGTCAAAGTGGGATGAACAACAGCGGGCTAAGTTCAGAGAAATTCAGACAGAAGCCTTATTCGGTAAGACTTTCCAGCTGAAATTAAACGAACAGACTGTTCAGCAGAGAACGCCTGACAAGACCGTACAAACAGGGCTAAATAATTGACGGATAAGCCTTTTTCCGGTATTTTGCTGCACCAGCAGACCCTATACGGCAGAGCACCCTGAACTCTCCGGGGTCTTGCCGGGATCATACCCGGATCACCTGATACGCAGGGGTACGGCGTACCCAATCCTCGGGGCCAACGCCAATGAATTACTGAGGGCCACAAGCCTGTATCTGTAATTCAGACCTGCATTGAGACAGAATCTTAATGGAAGGCTACAGCACAATGATGACAGAAAAGGTCGATGTTCTTTTAGTTGGCGGTGGTGTCATGAGCGCCACTCTGGGAACCCTGCTGAACCGCCTGGACCCGTCGCTTAAGATCGCCCTGGTCGAACGTCTTGATCACGTTGCCCACGAAAGTACCGATGGCTGGAACAATGCCGGCACCGGCCACGCAGGCTACTGTGAACTGAACTACACCCCCGAAGATGACAAAGGCGAAGTGGCCATCAGCCGCGCCCTGTCCATCAATGCGAACTTCGAAATTTCTCTGCAGCTGTGGAGCAGCCTGGTCGAAGACGGCACCCTTCCTACCCCGGACCAGTTTATCAACCCGACACCGCACATGAGCTTTGTCTGGGGCGAAAAAAACGTCAACTATCTGCGTGAGCGCCATGCCAAGCTCAGCGCTCATCACCTGTTCCGTGAAATGGAATACAGCGAAGACCCAGAAGTGCTGAAAACCTGGATGCCGCTGGTGATGGAAGGTCGTGATCCGGCAGAAAAAGTCGCTGCCACCCGGGTTAAACACGGTTCTGATGTCGATTTCGGCTCACTTACCCGCAGTATGATTTCGCAGCTGGATAAGAAAGATAACTTCAGCCTCAAAGTGAAGCGTGAAGTCACCGGCTTTGAGCACAACCGTGACGGCAGCTGGAATGTCGCGGTCAAAAACCTCGCTACCGGTAAATCAAAGACCATCCACACCAAGTTTGTTTTCCTTGGTGCCGGTGGTGGTGCCCTGCCACTGCTGCAGGCGTCGAATATCGATGAAGCCAGTGGCTACGGCGGCTTCCCGGTTTCTGGTATGTGGCTGGTCTGTAAAGACCCTGAGATTGTTAAGAAGCATCACGCGAAGGTGTACGGCAAAGCCGCCATCGGTGCACCGCCGATGTCGGTTCCTCACCTCGATACCCGCATTATCAATGGTGAGCCTGCCCTGCTGTTTGGTCCGTTCGCCGGGTTCACTACCAAGTTCCTGAAAGAGGGGTCTAAGCTGGATCTGCTGAAGTCCGTCAGCCTCAGCAATATGCGCCCGATGATGGAAGTGGGTATTCACAATATGGACCTGACGCGCTATCTGATCAACGAAGCCCGTGCCTCTCATTCAGAGCGTGTTGCCACCCTGCGTGATTACTTCCCGGACTGCCAGGATAAAGACTGGACGCTTGCTCACGCAGGTCAGCGCGTACAGATCATCAAGAAAGACGCCAAAGGCAATGGCAAACTGGAATTCGGTACCGAGCTGGTTGCTGCTAAAGATTCCAGCCTGGCGGCACTTCTGGGTGCATCACCCGGTGCTTCCGTGGCCGTGAATGCCATGATCGAAGTGCTGGAACGTTGCTTTAAACCGCAGATGGAAGCTGGCTGGGGGGCTCGTCTTAAAGAGCTGATTCCATCGTATGGTGAATCCCTGGTAAATGACGAACAGCTGCTCAACAGCGTGCGTGAACGTACTCTGAGTACTCTGAATCTGAAAGCCGACTGATATTTCCCAGACCGGTTGCCAGAAAAAGAAAAGCCCGGTTCTTCCGGGCTTTTTTATTGCCTGCCATCCAGGTCAGGCTTGCCCCGCAGCGACTTCCAGTAGGTTAACGCTGAATAAATGCTGTGGATCAAGCCAGCTTTGCTTCAGTGCAAAGCCAGCACTCTCCCCCAACTGCTGAATGCCCTCAAGCGTATATTTGTAGGAATTTTCAGTGTGCAGGGTTTCACCGGCGGCAAAATAAAGTGGTGCATCCGCCAGATGAATGATCTGCGCGCACTTACTTACCAGATGCATTTCGATGCGGCTCTCCTGCTCGTTAAAAAAAGCGCAGTGTTCAAATCCTGACAGTGAAAAATCACCCTCCAGGATCTGATTAAGATGGTTCAGAATATTCAGATTAAACTCAGCCGTAATACCCTGTTTATCGTTATAGGCTGCGTTGAGCACCGCACTGTCTTTTTTCAGGTCGACACCAAGAATTAACAGATCACCGGGATACAGAGCTTGCCGTAACCGTTGTAGAAATTTATCCGCATCAACCGGTGACATATTGCCGATGGTAGAGCCGGGATAAAACACAATATTCTGCTGCTCTGGTGAAAGCTCAGGTAGCAGTGAATCCCCGGAAAAATCCGAACAGATTGCCCGTACATTCAGCCAGGGAAATTCTCGCACCAGCCCCTGTGCTGACTGATAAAGAAATTCACCGGAAATATCCATGGGTACGTATTCCGCAGGTCGAATTGCATCCAGCAACAGACGGACCTTTTCACAGCTGCCACTGCCCGGTTCGAGCAGAACGCTCTGTCGCTGACAGAGTGCTGCGATCTCCTGTGCATGATCACGCAACAGCTGCCGTTCGGTGCGGGTGGGATAATATTCCGGGGTGTTAGTAATTGCCTCAAAGAGTTCAGAGCCGCGCTGATCATAAAAGTATTTAGGATTGACGCGCTTCTGCGGAGCCATAAGTCCCTGCAGAATTTCACGTTTCTGATCGGTTACCTGAATCTCATTTTCTTCATAACAGACCTTACCGGTCTGAGTTCTGGTTAATACGGGCGAAGTCAGCATGAAAAGTCCTTATTCCGTTTAACGGGCCAGTCGGATGCCTGAAAACATCCAGCGATCACCGGGATAGAAAAAATTACGATACGTAGGCCGAAGATGACCCTGTG
>JBPEXS010000348.1:0-3283 GCA_052031325.1 Thalassolituus sp.
GATGCCATCCGCAGCGTCTCAGACCTGATGAAAACCATCTACGCGATGGAAGCCGATGCCAATCGTCTGGCCGAGACCATCCAGATTCTCAACGGTACCCGCACGGCCGCCGGGCGTTACATCGATCAGTGGATCGACTACAACGTGCTGGAATACACCGCCGCGCGCAGCCGTTACCTGCACGACCAGAAGAATTACCTGCACGCGAAAGAGATTCAGCAGCAGATCCGCGAGCAGCTCAGCCAGGCCCAGAAAGAACGGGACGTCGCTCAGGACCGCCGTAAGCAGGTGCGCGAGCAGCTGATTACCATGGAAGCGCGACGTCGTGGTATCGATGCGCTGCAGGACAAAGACGCGGCAGAAGAAGCCATCTCCGAGGGTAAGAAACGTCTGCAGCAGCAGGCCATTCCGCTGTTGGAACAGGATCAGATGCTGCAGGCCAGCCTGCGTGCGACCGAGCTGCTGTATGGTGCCTTGCAGAAAACCAATGTTGCCGCTGAGATCCCGTCTCTGGGCAGTCGCCGCATCGCGGATCAGGCCAAAGAAGTTCTGGCCATCAAAGATCAGGATGCGCTGGATTTCCGCAAACTGCTGGGCAAAGACTGGATTGACCTGTCACCGCTGGAAGCCCATCTGGATCAGGCACGCACGCAGCAGTCACTGATGAATCAGTGGCGCGAGCGTTTTCACGACACCGAGCTGGAAACCTCCGGTGTGTCGCTGCGCGACCAGATTGCCCGTGTCGTCGACCGTCGTGAACAGAAACTGGCTCAGGCGCAGCACAAAACCACTCAGAAACAGAACGACATCGCCAGCCTGGAAGCCCGGCAGCTCAATTACCCAGGCTATGTACGTCAGGCACTGGAAGCCATTCTGCGGGAGTGTCCGCAGGCGGAACCTCGGGTACTGGCCGACTATGTCGAAGTGACTGACAGCGACTGGCAGAGTGCCATTGAAGGTTACATTGGTGGGGCGCGCTTCAGCATCATTGTCGACCCCATGTTTGAAGCCGAAGCCGCGCATATTCTGCGTCAGATTCCCGGGGGCAGCCGCGCCCGTGTGATTCAGGGTGAAAAAGCCCGCAAAGACGCCGAGCGCATGACTCTGCCATCCAACTCCATTATTCACCTGATGGACTTTGAACATGCCACCGCCCGCTATTACCTGGAAGCCAGTTATGGTTCGGTCGAGCAGGTTGCTGATGTTCAGACTCTGCGTATGACCCGCCGTGGTATCACCAAAGAAGGGCTGGGTTCCGGTTCTTACTCCATTTACCGCTGTGACCTGAACGATACCGAGCTGGTGTTTGGTCTGGGGGCACGCGAGCGCGCGCTGGCCGCGAAACGCAACGAACTGAATACCTATGCGGAACAGGCCAACGAGGCCGGTTTCCAGCTGCGTCAGGCACAGCAGTTACTGGATGCCGTGAACCTGCTGCGCCACGTGAATTTTGCCGACCAGATGCAGGAGATGCTCGACACGCATTACCGCATGAAACAGGCCGAGGACACCCTGAGTGGCGTGGATACCACCGGCTTTGGCGAGCTGGAGCATGAGTTCACCGCCCTGAAAGAAAAATCCGATGACCTGGATACCCAGATCAAAGAACTCGACGGCGAGTTGGGTCGTCTGCAGCAACAACTGGCAGACGCCGAAAAGGCCTGTAAGGCGTTGAGTGCTCATCAGGAGCAGACTCAGGAATTGGCCGACAAGAAAGAAGAAAATCTGCGCGGTATTGTCAGCATCTGGCCAGAGTTTGATCCGGAAAAACGTCTCGAACAGGCCGATAAAGAGGCAGAAGAAAGTCCGGCCGACGCCCTCGAGAATCTGCGCAAAAGCGTATCGCAGGAGCTTAATTCCACTGCGTACGAAATCGAGCGCAACATCACCGAACACAATCAGCGTTGTCAGACCGTGGATGCCATCGTTTATCAGCCGGATTACCGCGATGAGCACGGTGCGGCTTTCTTTAAAGCGGTCTGTGGTCTGCAGCGTGAGATCGAGCGCGTCCACAACCGTCTGAAGAACAACATTCTGGTAGAGAAGCAGGGCAAGCTGTCACAGCTGCGCGAAAGCTTTAATAACGTGTTTGTGACCAACCTGTGTCACTCTATTTATCAGGCCATCAACGACGGCAAACGAGTGCTCGAAGACCTGAACAAAGAGCTGGCGCATCATCAGTTCGGTGCCGATCGCGAGACCTACTGGTTCGACTGGGAGTGGGTGCCAGAATACAAAGAATACTGGCAGTTCTTTGATGAGGTGATTAAAAACCCGTCACTGGGTGACGGTGATACTCTGTTTACCGCAGACCTTTCAGAAAGCTCCAAGCGCGTGCGCGATCAGCTGCTGACTATGCTGCTCGATGATGACGAGCAGAAAGCCATGCGTGAACTGGAGCGCCTGTCGGATTACCGTAACTACCGCGCTTATGAAATCTACAAGCAACCGGCCAACAAAGAACCGATTGCGCTCAGCCAATACGGTACGGGCTCTGGCGGTCAGCTGGAAACACCGGCGTACATTATCCGTTCAGCGGCGATTACGTCGGCTTTCCGTTTCAATGAAGGCGATACCCATCTGCGCGTGGTGCTTGTCGACGAAGCCTTCTCCAAAATGGATGAAACCCGCTCAAAAGAGGTGATCAATTACCTCACAGAGAGTCTGGGGCTGCAGTTACTGTTCATTATGCCGACCAGTAAATCCGGACCGTTTATGGATCTGATTTCCAACCAGTTTGTGTTCAGTAAAGTGCCTTTGGTCGGTGGCCAGAAAAAAGGCGAACTGCAGACACGGGTATTGGTGGACCGACAGCAGTGTAATCAGGAAAAGGTGAAAGAGTTGTGGGCGAACCACCGTCGCACTATACGCCATCAGGCGGCTCTCGACTTTATGGAAGAGTTTGCCTGAGACTTTACAGGTGTTATATCCGTGCAAAGGCCATTGCACGCTGCCGTTATTCCCCGGCTTAACCGGGGAATCCATTTCCTGTCCCGGCTGTGACCAGTATCTCTGATTCCCATCCCCGGTAAGAGTAGGGCAGTGCTACCATCTCACTGAGAGTGTATTGCGGAGAACAGCACATGGATCTACCCGTTTACGGACAGAGCGACAGCTCTTACAAAGCCGCCGGTGAGTACGAAGGCATCCGCCAGCTGGTCGATGATTTTTACATCGCCATGGATACCTTGCCTGAAGCACAGACAATCCGTGCTATGCACCCGGATGATCTGGCGGAAACCCGCGATAAACTGACGCGTTTTCTCTGTGGCTGGATGGGCGG
>JBPEXS010000349.1:0-4646 GCA_052031325.1 Thalassolituus sp.
CTGCTGCACAACACGCGTAAACGGCGCTTACCTCAGGGCTTTCCGCTGTGGCAGGACGTCTGGTCATTCAGCGACCCCATGCGCAAGCGCAGCCTGATGGAAATGAACCGCATCGGTGTACCCATCGGTATCGCACTCTTCTTTGAGGTGAGTCTGTTCACGGCGACGGCGTTGTTTCTGACTGACCTTGGCCCAGTGGTGGTGGCCGGGCATCAGGTCGCTATCAATGTGTCGTCGATTACCTTTATGTTTCCACTCAGTATCAGCCTGGCGCTGACGGTACGGGTTGGCCATTATCTGGGGCTGAATGACTATGCAGGTGCGCGTCTGTGTGCGCTGACAGGGATTGGAATGAATCTGGTGATTGCCCTGATGAATGCCAGTGCCATCTGGCTGGGGGCGGATGCCATCGCCGGACTGTACAGCCCTGACCCGGCGGTCGTCGCCATGGGCGCATCGCTATTGATCTACGCAGCGCTGTTCCAGATACCCGACACGATTCAGGTTGCCACCGCAGGGGCATTGCGCGCCTACGAAGACACCTTCGTGATCATGGTGATTACCTTTATCGCCTATTGGGTCATTGGCTTCTGCAGTGGCTGGTATCTGGCCTATCTGCGCGATGAACCTCTCGGTGCGGCCGGCTTCTGGATCGGCCTGATCATCGGCCTCACCGCTGCCGCCATAGCGCTGATGACGCGGCTGCACAGAGTCAGCAGGCGTACCAGCCCATAAGTTCTGGCTTGCCGTAGACCGGGCAGGCCAGACTCAGGATCGGGCCTGAACGAACAGAGGGTTTATCGGGAGCGGGTTGAAGGTTGCTGAGCCGGTGTGTGCTCAATCTCAACCGGTACTGGCGACTTATTGATACCCAGATCAATCAATCTGGCCATGAGCGTCGACAGCAGAAAGGCGATACCGCCAATCGCAATCACCGGTAACAGGGCCGTCATAACAAACAGTGTGAAAATCTTCATCGCAAACCTCCATTGGTTTACCGGGGCGGCGACATTGCAGACCCGTTACAAGATGTTTCAGTGTGTTTGAATCACGTTACGCCTGTCGGTTCACTTTTTGAACAACCGGAAGTGCAACAAACTGTGCCAGTGCTGAAAAGAAGTGTCATGAAAAACACCTGACAAGACTGGGGATCCGTCGAAAATCCGGGTACTCTGTCGCTTTTTAACGGGGAATCCAGATGTCAGCCGCTGCTCTTGCCATTCTCGCCACAGGTGCGTTTTTTCTTTTTGGCCTGATCACAGGCGTGATCAAATACCAGCAGATTGTGGCCTCGCCCAAAGGCCGGGCGCATATCTACATCGATACCTGCCATCGGGCTTCTCTGATGTACGCCTTTGCCTGTCTGGTGATTTATCAGTTTGTACTGATCAGCCAGTTAGCAGACTGGCTGGAGCTGCTCGCCGTGGTGCTGTTGGTTGTGTATTTCGCCACGGCGGTGATCAGCTATTTTGTGCATGGCATCCGTCAGGACACCAACAATCAGCTGAAGCTTCCTGAGCCTGAACAGCAGACTTCCGTACATAAAATGATTCCGCTCTACATGTGGACGTTAATCGCCGCTGAAATCGGTGGGTTTCTGATTCTGTTCTGGGGCGTAATGCTTGAGGTGGGCGGTCTCAGCTGAATTTACTTATTCTGACTGGTAACCGCCCGGACTGATCAGCCACTGCTTTTGACTTTAGATCTGGCCCTGATTCTGAATTGGCTACCGATAAAACCTGACAAAGACACTGCTACACCAACACCCGAGATCAGCCACCAGACGGTATCGTCGTAATTGATGCCATAGAAGAGTTTGGTGGTCACCATGCAGAGAAACATCATCGTCAAAGGAAACCACCAGAACAGCCGCAGATAGCGACTGAAGACAAACGCCAGTATCGCCCCCACCAGAGTGACACCTGTGTACCCGACCCAGCCCGCCGGGCCAATGTCCGCCAGATGCGACGCGCCTGAAGTAATCAGCATCAGTACCAGAGGTACATGCGAGAAGATCACCGCCGCCCCCAGATAAATACCCGCTGTTCGACGGATGTTCTTATTCATTCATTCGGTTCCTTGCGCCCAATGCAGCTGGGAGCGTGATCAACAACGACGCTGCCCCTAACAAAGTATAGAGCGCAATACTGGAGTCGGCGGTCATCTGATCCACCAGCCCCATCAGCAACACCGTGAGCAGGAATGCCGACGATGGGAACCACCAGACAAGCCGATAGCGACGGATGCTGACATGAGTGATCACCGGGAGGCCAATCAGGACCACCACAGTGAACAGGATGCTTACTGCCTTAGGTAACTTAAACGACCATGAGTACGAGAACACCATCAAAAGCGACAGCACGGCATAGGCCATCAGAATGATGGTTGCGTTCAGGTAACGCTTTACGGGAAAGGGCATTTCTTGAGCAGTCTCATCGGATAGATAAGACTCTGAGAATGATCAGATTTCAGGGGGAATTCAATACGATGTGTTTGATTCGGACAGGTTGGGTTAGCCATAAAATGGTACAACCAAAAATGGATCATAACCTCAGCGTTGGGTTACGCACTCTGTGCTAACCCAACCTGAAAAGCCGCCACCACATGGATCCCGTGGTCAAGCCACGGGATGACGCTGTATTTAGCCTTTGTGTTTAATTAATTCAGCGTCGGTCCTGATAAGGCCGCCAGGTGGTGATACGATGGTCCGTCAGGGGTACGCCGACAGTAAAGTGATACAGCACCTGATAATCTTCGCCGCTCAAACCAAGAAGATCGTGCATAAAGTCATCGTAGTAACAGCCGATGCCGGTACCGCGCAGTCCTTCGGCTTCAGCCTCTAAATACAGAGTCTGACCGATGGCGCCCGCCTGCCAGAACAGCTGACGATATTGATAAGGCTCAGACTCAAGACCTCGCATATCGCCCAGCATGCCCAGACTGAACGCGCTGTCACCGGCAATAGGCTGCTGGCAGGAGATGTTGGCGGCGGTGCGCTGGGTGCCTGCATTTAAAAGGCAGTACAGCCCCAGATGCTCAGGTGCACCATCCACGCTTTCCCAGACAAACTGTTCGCGCATGCGGTTCTGAAATTCAGACGCTTCGCCATGACGAATCAGCGCATACAGCCCGGGTTTTAATCCTTCGACTTTATGCACAAATATAAACAGTTGTACGCCATTCACCGCTGGCAATGCATTCCACGGCGGGCAGTTCTGGCGGGCCAGCGTGTGATCCAGCAAAGTAAAAAACGTTTGTTGTGATATGGCTCCGGCATTCTGATCGAACGCCTGAGCAGAACGGCGCTGATAAATAATCTCTGCGGCTTTATCCTCTGCTCGTACGCCCTGAGAAATGATGGCTGGCGTATCGCAATATTCGTTATGCTCAAGTACCGGACGTTCCAGAATACAGGTTGCCTGCGCAGCCTCTTCGATGACATCCCACTCATAAAAATGGCGTTTATCCAGCACATTGGCGGTGCCTGTCCAGCTGCCTTGTTTTGCCAGAGACAGCCAGTCACTCACGGCAAGGGCGTCGCTCTCACCTCTGTTGAGCGTGATCAGGCAATCGGGATGTTCAGCTTCTGCTCCCTGCGGATAATCATCTGTGCGATCAATGCCTGTCAGCGCAGCCAGCTCATCATCCGTGATCATCAGTGGGCGGATATCCACCGGATTCACACTCAGTGCTGCAGCGGCATAACTGACCGACGCCAGCGCATGGCCGACGTCATGCTGACAATAGCGGAAAGCGCGCTCGCCGTATTTCCAGGCTTCACGCCAGTGAACCGAGGTGAAGGCCAGCGCCAGCGAGGGCGAAGCAGAATTCACTGAGGCAAAGCGGCAACGCAGTTCCAGTGCGTGCAGATCGGCGCGGTAGTGATACACACCATCCACCAGACCATCGACGCCGGCCGCCAGCACATAACACTCAGTCGGATGCAGGTTGCCGCTGGATGGATTCACCCGCAGCGACCAGCTGGAGCCGCCGTATTGCTTCCAGGCGGAGAGCGCCAATGAGATTTCGAGCAAGCAGGCTACGTCCATCACCGTCCGGACAGATCCATCAGGTGACTCACCCGCTTGCCAGAGCTGCTCCCAGCGGGTTGGTGCATTAAGGGCACCCAGCGGCAGGGTAACGATGTCGCAACCGTCATAGCTACGGAAAGGGTCAGGCTGAGCCTCCCAGTCGATGCTCTCCGGCCCTTTGGCGTAAGCATCCGGGCGATGTTTGGTGCGCCTGTGGTACTCGCGGATATCCACGGTGGGTGCCCCCAAGAGGTTAACTGATAAAAAGGTTAAAAAATCAGTGCGTCACCGGCGGCTCAGCAACGATTTCATCCGGCAGGCAGGTCACCAGTGCCAGTTGGCCATCGGCGTCTTTAAAGCCAACCAGCAGTACTTCCTGTGAAGGGTCTTCTTCCAGGTGGCCGGTATTCACCAACATGCCCATGGTACCGGGTTCTGCAAAAACCTGATCTTCTGGATAGCCGGGCACTGAGCCGTCATTCACGATGGTGGTTGCCGCAAAGACTGCGTCGCCTTTTTCAAATTGGGTCATGATGGTTTCCTTTTCTGCGGTAAGGATTAGGTCTGAAAAATCATTCGGACTCAGCGTACTGAACCCCTGTTACCTGATGGCCT
>JBPEXS010000035.1:0-6026 GCA_052031325.1 Thalassolituus sp.
ACACCAATAAAGGTACGAGTGTGGATGTCTCCGTGCGTATGCGCCGCGGGCAGGTACGTATTGTTATCCGTGATCACGGTCCCGGAGTCCCGGAAGATAAACTGGATGATCTGCTACGCCCGTTCGTACGTGCCGAAGTGGCCCGTCAGCGCATCAACGAGGGGCACCGTGGATTCGGACTGGGCCTTGCCATTGCCAACCGGGTTGTCGCCCATCACCGCGGCCGGGTGCGCCTGCTGAACCATCGTGAGGGTGGGCTTATGGTCATTATTTATCTGCCACCCCATACCTGAGTGATCAGAATTTCACCGCATTTTGTGCCAGCTCATAACACGCAACTCAGACACCATGCGCCTTTACGCTTCGCTTACCCCGGTTGACTTAGCATTCGCGGAAATCCCGATTAGAATGGTTACGGTGATATTGAGAGGTGTAACCGTGCGTTCAATCGTGTTCATTCTTGGTTTGTTTCTGTGTCAGGGCGTTTTAGCTGAACTGCCTGCCGCTGATTCGCGCCCGGAAAACAGCATCGACTGGCACAACACCAGCCCTTCGCAACGCCAGGCTCTCGATAACTTTTACCAGTCACTGCAGAACACCCAGCAAGTCGATCAGGCCGACCGCATGCGCCGTCTCGAGCAGCTGCGGGACATGAGTTCTGAGCAGCGCCAGCAGATGCTGCGCAACCTGATTCAACAGCGACAGATGCAGCGCCCGTAAGCGGCTTCTCATCCCCCTACAAACCAAACTCCCACTCTCTGCTGCGTCAGCAGAGCTATAGACTTCTGCGTTCAGCCGTGTAGATTGCGCTCTCCGGAACTGAGAGGTACTGCAATGAAAACACGGATTACCGAACTTCTGGGGATCGAAGCCCCGCTGATTCTTCCTGGCATGAGCTGGATTTCCACCCCGCAACTGGTCGCAGCGGTCAGCAATGCCGGTGGCCTGGGTATTCTTGCCAGTGGCCCACTGACTCCGGAAGAAACCCGTGAATCCATCCGTCAGATCCGCGAACTGACCGATAAGCCGTTTGGTGTGGGTGTCACTCTGCTGATGCCCGGCGCGAAAGAGAATGCCGAAATCGCCCTGGAAGAACAGGTACCCGTGATTAACTTTTCACTGGGTAAAGGCGACTGGATTGTTAAACGTGCTCACGCCTACGGCGGCAAAGTCATTGCCACTGTGGTCTCTGAAAAGCACGCCAAATCCGCAGAAAGTATTGGTGCTGACGCCCTGCTGGTGACCGGCCACGAAGCCGCCGCCCACGGTGGTGCCGTGACTTCTCTGGTGCTGGTGCCGTCCATCGCCTCCAAAGTGAGCATCCCCGTGATTGCTACCGGTGGTTTCGCCGATGGTCGTGGTCTGATGGCGGCGCTGTCTCTCGGTGCTGAAGCGGTGGCCATGGGGTCGCGTTTCGCGACAACCTCCGACAGCCCACTACATGACAACGTCAAAAAGACCGTGGTCAGCAAATCGGAAGATGAAACCATCTACTCGAAAAACTTTGATGGCCTCTGGGCACGGGTAATGAAAACCCCACGATCTGAGAAAGAAACGAAGAAGCCGATGAACCTGATCATGGCTGCTAAAGAAGCCACCAAAGCCGCTGCCATCGTCAAACAGCCGGTTTGGAAAATCATGATCGGTATGCTGGTGATGCTGGATAAGATCAAACTGCTGGCGTATTTCGGTGCCAGTGTGCCGCGTCTGCGGGCGGCCACCATCGACGGTGATCTGGAAGAAGGTGTGCAGTTTATCGGTCAGACCCAGGGGCTGATTGAAGATATTCCGTCTGCTCAGGAGTTGGTTGACCGCATCGTGGCTGATGCCGAAGCCCTGCACCAGCAGCAGAGCAGCCTGTTCAGCTGAGATACTTGAGAGCCTTCCCTAAGAAGGCTCGTTTTCTGCCGCCTGCAGTATCTGCTGCAGGCCCTCAAACAAAGCTGGCGTACTGATCAGTAAATTGGCACCGACCAGGTCCGCATTTGCCCCCTCTGCCAGATCAAAGATATGTCCGGTGGTTGCACCCGCTTCAGAAGCAATCAGACGCGCTGCTGCAAAATCCCAGGGACTGACGCTTTCGTAATAGCCATCCAGGCGCCCCGTCGCGACCCAACAGATATCCAGCGCTGCTGACCCCAGCCGCCTGACATCAGCGCACTGATTCAGAATGGCACTCAGACGACGCATCAGTAAGGGCAGAGTTTCTTTGGTGTAAGGAAAGCCAGTGGCAATCAGAGCCCTGTGCATCTCATCTGTTTTAGATACCCGGATCGGTCGATCATTCAGAAAGGCACCCTTACTGCGGATGGCGTGAAAGGTCTCGTTAAGAAACGGGTTATGCACCACGCCGACCACCGGCTTACCCTGATGGTAATAGGCAATAGACACCGCACACTGGGGATGGCGATGAGCGTAATTCACCGTGCCATCAATCGGATCTATGATCCACAGATGCTCAGCGTCGGTGGTCTGCCCGGGGTTGAGCTCTTCGGAGAGAATCAGGTGGTCCGGATAACAGGCCAGAATACCCTGAGTAATCAGCTTATCCGCCGCGACATCCGCCTGAGTGACCAACTCGGTACCACCACCTTTAAAACTGATGTCCAGCTGACGCCGTTGTTCACGAATCAGAGCGCCCGCACGCTGTGACAGACGCAGAGCCAGCGTCAGGATATTGGTATCTCGCATGTGCCTTCCTGTACATAACACCGTGGCGGTGACAACGTGCCCCGGTTCAGATGGATATCATACGCCGCCCGGTGACCGGGTCATCACAGGTCGCTGCGCCCTTATACGACATTCCCGACACTGAGTCCGTTTATCGGACGTCCGTTCGAAAAATTGACCTTCTGGTCAGGTAAATGGTCACTTTGTAGCAGACGTTGAAGGCTGGTCTCTTATCTGAAGGTATTAGCCACCTTAGGAGTGACACAAATACTTCATACTAATGACCGATCGATGCAATCAAGCTGTGCATCAATACCCTTCTCATTCTCTACCTATTTTCCTCAGGGGAACCTCATGAAAAACCGCTTTTTAACAGCCGGGCTGGCACTTGGCGGCCTGACGCTGAGCAGCCTCAGCTACGCCGAGGTACTGATCAACGAGACCGATGCCGACCAGACCTCCACCGATACCGGTGAATTTATTGAGCTGTATGACGGTGGCACTGGCAGTACGTCGCTTACCGGCCTGACTGTCGTGCTCTACAACGGCAGTAGCGACACCAGCTACAACGCCATCTCTCTGGACGGTTTCACTACCGACGCCGATGGCTACTTTGTACTCTGCGGCGACAGCAGTCAGGTCGCCAACTGCGACCTGGACCTGATTCCGGACAGCAACCTGATTCAGAACGGCCAGGATGCCATAGCATTATATGCCGCCGACTCCGGTGACTTTCCCAATGGCACGGTGGTGACCACCAGCAATCTGATTGATGCCGTGGTATACGACACCAACGACGCCGACGATCCTGGCCTGCTGATTCTGCTGAACAGTGGTCAACCGCAGCTCAATGAGGACATGAACGGGGCTGGTACCACCCAGTCGCTGCAGCGCTGTTCAGGTGGTGCCCGTGATACGGAAGGGTTTGTTGCTGCCCTGCCGACCCCGGGTGAAGCCAACGACTGCGATATCGTCGTCGAGCCGGAGCTGGGAAGTTGCGGCGATCCAGCCACGGCCATCTCCGCTATTCAGGGCTACATCAGCGACATCAATAACGATGCCACGCCACTGCTGGGCGAAGTCCATGTGGTAGAAGCCATCGTCACGATGGATAAACAGGGCGGCAATCTGGCCAACGGTGATTATTCGTACCAGTACAGCGGCTTCTGGCTGCAGACCGCCGACGGTGAAGACGACGGCGATGCCATGACTTCCGAAGGTTTATTTGTGTACGACTACAGCGACGCAGTGGCTGAAGGTGATCGTGTGCGCCTGATGGGTACCGTCGGCGAGTACAACAACGTGACTCAGCTGAGCAGCATTACGGATCTGGCCATCTGTTCTTCGGGTAATGCCCTGCCTGCAACTACCGCTATTACCCTGCCTGTGTCTGACCTGAATGAGTGGGAAGCCCTAGAAGGTATGCGGGTCACCACCACTCAGGAGCTGGTGATCAGTGACCTCTACGGTACGGGCTACGGTTTCGGCAACTACGGTCAGTTTGTGGTGTCGTCGGAGCTGCATTTCCAAGGGACTGAGATTGCTCTGCCTGGATCTGCAGAAGCGCTGGCTGCTGATGACAACCGTATCCTCGATACTCTGCTGGTTGATGATGGGGTGTCCGCTGCTTATCCG
The DNA here is from genome assembly GCA_052031325.1 of Thalassolituus sp. GTDB lineage: Bacteria > Pseudomonadota > Gammaproteobacteria > Pseudomonadales > Oceanobacteraceae > Thalassolituus. The sequence goes on from JBPEXS010000035.1 coordinate 4,306, forward strand.
GAGTTTATTCCTTTCCCCGATGACAGCGGTTTCGCAGCGTCAAACCCAGTCCGTATTGGTTACACCACCCTCGCCGGGATGAGCGGTGTGATGCACGCCTACCGTGACAACTACACCCTGGTGCCTGCCACTGTCACCATAGACCCTGTGCATCAGCGTACCCTGGAGCCAATCGTGGATGCGGCTGCAAATCTGGTGATCGCCGGGATGAACGTGCTGAATTACTTTAATGGTGATGGGGAAGGCGGTGGTTTCCCGACCTCGCGTGGTGCGCCAACACTGGACGCCTTCGACATGCAGAGTGCCAAGATCGTTGCCGCACTTGATGCCATCGATGCCGACATCATTGGCCTGATGGAGCTTGAGAACGACGGTTTTGATGCCCTCAGCGCCATTCAGACCTTAACCGACGAACTCAACGCGCAGCAGACCGAAGGCAATGAGTACGCCTTTATCAATCCGGGTATGGCCGTGATCGGTACTGATGAGATTACCGTAGGCCTGCTGTACCGCCCTGCGGTAGTGACACCACAAGGGGCTGCTCAGATTCTCGACACGTCCAACTCGCCGCTGGACGATGACGGTGTCGCGCTGTTCGACGACGACAAAAACCGCCCGGCACTGATCCAGACCTTTGCCGTTAACGGCCAGACTCTGACCGTTGCCGTGAACCATCTGAAGTCCAAAGGCTCCTCCTGTGGAGAAGACAACGAGGGCGCCGATGGCCAGGGTAACTGTAATGTCAACCGTACCCGTGCTGCACAGGCGCTGGTGGAATTCCTGGGTGACGAACAGACGCTGATTCTCGGTGACCTGAACGCCTACTCACAGGAAGATCCGATGCAGGTGTTCTACGACGCCGGCTTCAGCAACCTGAAATACACCGACGCCTCAACGGAAGCGCAGCCTTACAGCTACTCTTTCTCTGGCATGCTCGGCAGTCTCGACCACGCACTGGCCACCGCACCACTGGCGTCTCAGGTACTGAGCGTGGATGCGTGGCACATTAACTCCGTCGAAGACTCTCTCGTGGATTACCTGACGGAAGCCAATGGCCAGCCTTACAGCTCAGTGGACAACTACGCCGATGCGGATGCCTATCGGTCATCCGACCACGACCCGATTGTGGTTGGCCTTTATATGGAAGCACCGAACAGTGCACCTGAACAGGATGCAGACCTGCCGGTGATTGAAGTGGCGTACCGCTTCCAGTCACTGTCGGCAGATCTAAGTGGTTACTTCAGCGATGCCGATGGCGACAGCCTGACCTTTACGGCTACCGGGCTGCCATCCGGCCTGACGCTGAGCAGTGACGGTATACTCAGTGGCATGGCAACCCCTGCAGTAGTGAACCTGCTGCCAGCGGACGTCACCATTGAAGTCAGCGATGGTGAAGACAGCGTCTCTGCACCACTCAGCATTGTGGATAACACCCTGCTGGCGCGACTGATGAGTCGGCTTAACTGAGTCTGACTGAGACACAAAAAAGCCGGTCGATGACCGGCTTTTTCTGTTTATGATGATCCATTACCGGGCTTTATAGCGATAAACCAGAGCGGCACACAACATAAGAAGGCCCCAGCTCAGACCAATGATCCACACCCCATATTCTGACAGATCTACAGCACCCAACCGACTGCCGGCGTAATAACTCAATGGCGCGGAGACCGCCGCTACCAGTCCGATCAGCCAGGGGCGCACAAACATCACCTGCAGCGAAT
>JBPEXS010000350.1:0-6280 GCA_052031325.1 Thalassolituus sp.
TGGCACGATCGCTTTCACCAGATCGTACTGTCGATCATGACCGCAGAACTGATCAATCATAAGATACCCGAAGCCGAAGCCCGCAAAGATGCCTGGGTACTTATGTATGTGATCGAAGGATTATGGGCCCACCCGCAGTCGGCCGAAGAACGGGAGTTGATTCTGAGCCAGACGCTGTACCGGATCGGTATTGATCAGTCAGCACCTGCCCCAGAGGTCTGAAGTCTGAGGCAGTTTTTGGAACAGAGCAATACTCTCAGAATCCGTTAAAAGAACAACTGCTGCAGCGCTTCACCTGGCTCAGGGGCGCGCATAAAGGCCTCACCCACCAGGAAGCCATTAACCTTATTGCTGCGCATCAGCTCAACATCGGCCTTACTCAGAATACCGCTTTCCGTCACCAGCAGCTTGTCAGCCGGGATCTTATCCAACAGATCCAGAGTGATATCCAGTGTCACTTCAAAGGTGTGCAGATTGCGGTTATTGATGCCCAGCAGCGGTGTCTGCATGGTCAGCGCCATATCCAGCTCGGATGCGTCGTGAATCTCGACCAGCACATCCATTCCCAGTTCATGAGCCAGACCTTCAAGGTCCTGCAGTTGCATGGTGCTCAGTGCCGAAGCAATCAGCAGAATACAGTCGGCATTCAGGGTACGGGCTTCACAGACCTGATACGGGTCAATCAGAAAGTCCTTGCGGATCACCGGCAATGAACAGGCTGCGCGCGCTGCTTTCAGATAGTCTTCGTGGCCCTGAAAATAATCCCGGTCGGTCAGTACCGACAGACAGGCTGCACCACCCTTCTCGTACGATTCAGCAATGGCCTGTGGCACAAAATTCTCGCGCAATATGCCCTTAGACGGCGAGGCTTTTTTGATTTCAGCGATCACAGCAGGCAGACCGGCATCCACCTTGGCCTGCATGGCGCGGTAAAAACCACGCAGTTCAGACGGGTCGGTATCAGCAGCCATGGCACGCAGTTCGGCCAGTGGCAGAGTTTGACTGCGCTCAGCGATTTCCTGAGCTTTGGTGGCGAGAATTTTCTTCAGTACGGTCGGGGTGTTCATATCAGGTTCCGTCAGGCGTTGTCTTCGGCCACATAGCCGGAGAAGCTGACCAGTTCGTTGAGTTTTTCCAGGGCCAGTCCGGTGGCAATGGCGTCCTCGGCCATAGCAACGCCCTCTTTCAGAGTGCTGGCAAGGTCGGCCGCATAAATCGCCGCACCGGCATTCAGGGCCAACATGTCAGCGGCTTTCTGTCCGGCAGCGGTTTCACGCTTGCCCAGGGCATCTTTGATCATTGCCAGGCTGTCGGCCGCGTTGTCGACGCTCAGGCCGTTCAGGGTCTGTGAAGTAAGGCCAACGTCTTCTGCTGTCAGCGTATATTCGCTTAATTGGCCGTCTTTCAGTTCGCAGACGTAAGTCTCGGTGGCCAGGCTGATTTCATCGAGCCCGTCTTTGGAATGCACCACCAGCACATGCCCGGCGCCAAGGCGCTGCATGACTTCCGCCACCGGGCGTACCAGGGCTTTGGTGAATACACCAATCACCTGGTTCTTTACGCCCGCCGGATTGGTCATAGGGCCAAGAATATTAAAGATGGTGCGCATCCCCAGGGCTTTGCGCGGGCCAATGGCATGCTTCATGGCACTGTGATGGGAAGGCGCAAACATAAAGCCAACGCCCAGCTCATTGATGCAACGAGCCACCTGATCAGCATTGAGGTTCAGATTCACCCCAGCCGCTTCAAGCAGGTCGGCACTGCCAGACTTGGAGGACACACCCCGGTTACCGTGCTTCGCCACCGTGCCACCGGCCGCCGCGACCACAAAAGACGAGGCGGTCGAGACATTGAACAGATTCGCACCATCACCGCCGGTTCCGACAATGTCGACGGCATGAGGCGCATCGATTTTCACACCCGTGGCCAGTTCACGCATCACAGTAACCGCACCGGTGATTTCATCGATGCTTTCACTTTTCATGCGCAGAGCGACGAGAAAGCCGCCAATCTGGGCATCGTCACACTGACCGGTCATGATCTGACGCATTACCTCGGTCATTTCCGCGGTAGAAAGATCCTGTCGTTCAACAACGCGTGCCAGAGCCTGTTTGATATCCATAGTTAACCTTATGTCCTGTCAGATCGTTTCTTTCAGGAAGTTGGCCAGCAGCTCGTGGCCATACTCACTGAGAATGGATTCAGGGTGAAACTGCACGCCTTCTACGGACAGCGTTTTGTGTCGCACACCCATGATTTCTTCCATGCTGCCATCCGGGTTCTGGGTCCAGGCCGTCACCTCCAGGTCGTCTGGCAGCTGAGCTTTATCGATCACCAGTGAATGATAACGGGTCGCCCGGAACGGCGACGGCAGCCCGGCAAAGACGCCCGTGCCATTGTGATAAATCTGCGAAGTTTTGCCGTGCATCACCTGGCCTGCGCGGATGATTTCACCGCCGTAGACCTGGCCGATACTCTGATGACCCAGGCAGATGCCCAGGACCGGAATCTTACCGGAAAAGGCCTCAATCGCCGCCATCGACACCCCGGCTTTATCCGGATTGCACGGCCCCGGAGAAATCACAATATGATCGGGGTTCATGGCACGGATTTCGTCGACCGTAATTTCATTATTGCGCACGACTTTGACGTCGGCACCCAGCTCCAGCAGATACTGCACCACGTTGTAGGTAAAGGAGTCGTAGTTATCAATCATTAACAGCATAACGAACCCCTCACTGATCCAGACCGGCGGCGGCCATGGCCACGGCCTTAAAGACCGCTCGGCCTTTGTTCATGGTTTCTTTCCATTCCAGTCGTGGCACTGAATCCGCCACCACGCCAGCGCCTGCCTGAATATTCAGCACGCCGTCTTTGATCACGGCGGTACGGATGGCGATGGCGGTATCCATGTTGCCATTCCAGCTCAGGTAACCGACCGCACCACCATAGACACCGCGTTTGGTGGTTTCGTATTCGTCGATGATTTCCATGGCGCGGATCTTAGGCGCACCACTCAGGGTGCCAGCGGGATGCACCGCGCGCAGCACATCCATGGCGGTAACCCCGTCCTTCACCCGCCCGGTGACGTTCGACACAATGTGCATCACATGGCTGTAACGCTCCACCACCATCTGATCGGTCAGTGTCACTTCGCCTTTTTTCGCAATCCGCCCCACGTCGTTGCGACCCAGGTCGATCAGCATCAGGTGCTCGGCGATTTCTTTCGGGTCGGACAGCAGCTCTAGTTCCAGCGCCTTGTCTTCTTCCGGCGTTTTGCCACGGTAGCGGGTACCGGCGATCGGGCGCACCGTGACTTCACCGTCTTCAAGTCGTGCCAGAATTTCCGGTGACGACCCTACTACATGAAAATCCCCGAGGTTCATGCAGTACATGTATGGCGATGGATTCAGGGTACGCAGCGCCCGGTAAACATCCACCGGGTTACCGTCATACGGCACCTGCATGCGCTGAGAAATCACGCACTGCATGATGTCGCCGGAGAGTATGTATTCTTTGATGTTCTCCACCGCAGACATGAATTCGTCTTCGCCAAAACAGGAGCGGAAGTCGGATTCATCGATCTGCTTCGTCGTACCACCGGGCTTCCCGACCGGACCTGCGTAGGGCGTGCGCAACTGTACAATCAGCTGATCCAGCCGGGCTTCGGCTTTCTCCAGTGCTTCAGGGTCTGAGGTATCCGCCAGTACAATCAGGTGCAGCTTGCCACTGAGGTTATCGAACACTACGACTTCTTCAGACACCATCAACAGAATGTCCGGAGTACCCAGTTCATCCTTTGGACAGGAGTCTTTCAGGCAGGGTTCGATGTAGCGGATGGTGTCATAACCAAAATAGCCGACCAGCCCACCGTCAAACCGCAGGTCATCAACGTCTGCTACGCGGTAGCTCTGCTGCAGTTGTTCGATGTACGCCAGCGGATCAGTCACCTCCACCTGTTTACTGGTCTCACCATTACGCTCATGGGTAACGGTCAGGCCACGGACTTTGACCACCTCACGGGCGGGCAGACCAATCATGGAGTAACGACCCCATTTTTCACCGCCCTGAACCGATTCGAACAGATAGGTGTACGGCTGATCGGCCAGTTTCAGGTAGGTGGACAGAGGCGTATCCAGATCGGCAAGTACCTGCCGGGTCACCGGGATACGGGTATAGCCCTGCGCTTTGAGGGCGTCGAATGCTTGGGGAGTCATAATAAACCTGCGTTGTTAAGCGTAGTGATACCTGAAGAAGACGCACGACCGGAGTCATGCCGTCAGAGACGGTTGCTTAACACCATCGACGGGTCAGGTGCTGACCCTGTTGCTGGGGGCGGCTGTACTGGAAAAACACCGCAGGCTCCATTGGGAATTTCTGAAGGAGAGACTATAGCCGGATGCGCTCTGACGGGCAAGAATCATAGGCCCGGTATGGGCCTTTCACGGATGGAGTGTAACTCAGCCCAAAGGGATCAGTTGTGTATCGTCCACACGCCAGTCAATCACTGGCCAGTTACGGTCTGTGGCTGCACGATGCAGTGTCTTGTCCGGGTTCAGCACCACAGGTTGCCCGACAGCTTCGAGCAGTGGCAGGTCAGAATGGCTGTCGGTATAAAACGCGCAGTCATGCAGACTGAGACCACTGCCTTTCAGGTATTCAGCAGCCAGCTCCACCTTACCGGGGCCATAACACAAAGGCGTTTTCAGACCCGTGATGCGGTTACCCTGAACTCTCAGCCGGTTACTGATGACGTCATCCATTCCCAGAGCCTCGGCGTAAGCGTCTGCCACCACCTGATCAGCTCCCGTGATCAGTACCATGCGGCTACCCTGCTGGCGATAGGCAAACAGCATAGATGCAGCCTGACGGTAAATATGCAACTGGCCGCGTTCCTGATAAAAACGCGCAACCTGTCTTTTGTAATCATTCGCAGTCATACCGCGGGTGCGGGCACGATAATAGGCCGACAGCCGACCATGGGTGATCCGGCCCTGTTTGTAGGCCCGGTAGAGAGAGAGGTAAGCCCAGATGGCCTCGATAACGGCCCAGCGCTCGTGGCGGACACGCCAGCGGATCCACAGCGTGTGTGCGTCTTTATTGATCAGGGAGTCATCCAGATCAAAGAAGACCAGAGGGACATCATAGATGCGCATTTCACCTCCTTCACGAAAACAGCTGAGTGATTTTCTACTATGCCTGTAAATGCCAAACGGGACTGTATTGATTCTGCAAAGCTTTACAAAGCGCTTCACAATTTAACGCAAAAAACCGTTTGACCTTACCCGCAGAAAGAGTAGTTTGAAGTATACCCTCTCTGAAAAAGCCAAACAGGAGCGAGTATGAAAGGCATTGAAATCAGCTTCCGTGATATGGACCCATCGGATGCTATCGAGCAACACATCCGCAACAAAGCCTCAAAACTGACCGAAAAATACGACGACATCACCGGCATCCGCGCCGTCGTCGGACTCCCCCATAACCACAGCCAAAAAGGTAAAATTGCCCACGTTTCACTGGAGATCGGCTTGCCCGGTGAATTGGTTGCCATCACCAATGACAACCACGATAAGCATGAACACGAAGATATGTATGTGGCCCTGCGGGATGCCTTTGATAAAGCACAACGCCGCATCGGCAAGATTCATAACAAGCGCGTCGACAGTAAACGTCGTCTGATGCATTGAGGGAGCTTACAAGGAGAAGAACCGGCGTCGGACCTCAGGTCTGACGCCTGCAAGGTTCAGCCGCAAGCGGCTGAAAAAGAGAGCGTAATCACAAAGAACTGTTCAGAGAATACAATCAGAGCTTGCCGCTCAGCAGGGTCTGCACCAGTCCGGGACGAGACAGTTCGGCATACAGCTCAGCCAGCTTTTCAGGCGTTTCGCGGAAGTCATTACGAATCCAGCGCACGATCAGACCAAACGACGCACCCGCCAGATAATCAATCACATACTCCACAAACACACTCTGGAACGTCAGCTTGTGAACCTCGCTGTACCGGTCGATGGTCTTACCCACATACACCTTAAACTCAGCCAGGAGAATCGCTTCCACATCCGGTTGTACCAGCAAGCGGGCCAAGTCAGCGTTGTCCTGCCAGAGGCGGAACATCAGGATGTAGATCTCAGGATCCACATTGGGCGAGCGGGCAAGCAGAGGATCAATCCGTTCCGCAAAATCGAGGAACAACTGCTCAATGTGATACCGCAGCAGGTCATCCTTAGAGCGGTAATGCAGATAAAAGGTCGGACGGGCAACCCCGGAGTGCTCACAGATA